>CAZTLE010000013.1:0-36605 GCA_964614415.1 uncultured Aureitalea sp.
AGGAGTCACTAAAATGCTTGCAAAGCAGAACATAACCCTGGATGCTACCGACGAAGCCATTGCGTATTTAGCTGAACGCGGATATGACCCCCAGTTTGGTGCCCGTCCGGTTAAGCGGGTCATTCAACGCGAGGTGTTGAACCAACTGTCCAAAGAGATACTTTCAGGTAAGATCTCGACCGATAGTATCATTCTCCTGGACAGTTTCGATGAAATGTTGGTTTTCAGGAATCAGAATGACCTGGTTAATAGTTGATAGCTAATAGTTAATAGTTAATAGTTAATAGTTAATAGTTAATAGTTAATAGTTAAAGATACGATCCCGGGAGTAAACTTCCGGGATTTTTTTATTCATAAATATACCGTTCGGTATTTTTTACTATATTTATCCCATAAACAACCGAAAAAGTGCTCACGAAGGCCGAACAAACGACCAAATTCATCATTGAAACCGTTGCTCCCATTTTCAATCAGAAGGGATATGCAGCAACCTCTATGGCCGATATTACAGCCGCCACCGGCCTTACCAAAGGAGCCATCTACGGTAACTTTGAGAACAAGGAAGCTATCGCTATTGCCGCATTTAAGAAAAATGTCAATGATCTGTTGAAACAAGTGGCAAAGCATCAGGAATTGAGCAACTCCCCTATTGAGAAATTACTTCTCATTACCGATTTTTACAGGAATTACTACACCTTTAGTATGGAGCTGGGCGGATGTCCCATTCTCAATATAGGTGTGGATTCAAAGAACCAGAATACGCGTCTTATGGAGCAAGTGCAGCGGGTGATCAACAAGACCCAGGAACACATTGTCAAGCTCGTACATATGGGGATTGAAGCCGGGGAAATCAAACCCGATACAAACGCCGAGAAATTTGCCCGATTCATGTATGGCCGTATTCAGGGGGCGGTATTTATGAGTCAGACCATGCAGGACATTCGCTACTTGCGCGAAGCTGCCGACGAAATTGATAATACCATCTCTCAGGAATTAAAACGATAATTTTTTAAAAACAAATATACCATTCGGTATAAAACATATAGTATGAAACAGCTACCCACCCTATTGGAAACGACTACCAAGATCCGGTTTCAGGACTGTGATCCCTTTAATCATCTCAACAATGCGGCTTACATTAACTATTTGATCAATGCCCGTGAGGATCAGCTTATCGAACATTACGGTATCGACATCTATGAGAAAGCCCGCAACGAAGGAAAAAGTTGGGTCGTGGGGAGCAATCAGATTGCCTATTTGCGTCCGGCCTTTCTCATGGAACAGGTGGTCATTCAGTCACAATTACTTCATTACAGCGATTCGGAACTATTGGTAGAAATGCGTATGCTGGACCTCAGCAAGCAGGAGGTAAAAGCTGTCATGTGGAGTTCCTTTGTGCATTTCAATCTCATGAATCAGAAACGAGAGATTCATACCGATGATCTCATGGCACTTTTTGAGGAGGTTAAAAACCCAGTACCTCATAGAAGTTTCGAAGAGCGGGCAAAGAACTTCCGGGTCCAGAAAACAGTCTGATCTCAATCGAAGGTTCACGACCGTCAACTTTCAGTAAATAAACATAAATCCTAAGGTTTCGTTCAATCGGACAGAAAGAGCCGTTGTCACCTTAGGGAATTGTTTATTTTTGCAAAAAACCCGCCATGCGCCTACCTCTGCTAGTACTGTGCATTCTTTGTACCGTACTGTCGTGTACTGAAAAACCCAAACCTATTGCCGACAGTCGGCGTAGTGATTTTGCGTTATACGACGAGAAAGGCGACTTTCACAGGCTTTCCTACTATAACGATCAAAAGGCCATTGTACTGCTTGTTCAGGGAAACGATTGTCCCATTGTGCAAAGCCTGCTCACAGATTTCCATAATGTTGTTGCTGAATATTCCCCTCGGGGATTTCAGTTTTTTATGATCAACAGCAATATTCAGGACGACAGAGAAAAAATCAATCAGGAGGCCCGGGAATATGGCTTTAATGTCCCTGTACTTGACGATTCTGCACAACTCCTCGCCGATGCTCTCGACATCAACATCACGGCTGAAGCCATAGTACTACACCCTACGACGCGCGAAGTGCTGTATCGTGGCCCTATCAATGACCGGCTTGATTACGAATCGCAAAAGAACGCCGCACAGTCCCATTATCTGAAGGACGCTTTGGATGCCATTTTGAGTGGATCGGATCCCGTAAGCCGCCAGGAGGTTACCCGCGGTTGTCGCGTGACGCGATTAGCGAATATCGAGAAAAGCCGGGAAGACAGTCTTACCTTTACGAAAGACATCGCACCCGTTTTAAAGGAAACTTGTGTTCGTTGCCATTGGGAAAGTGGTATTGGGCCCTGGAATATGGACAATTATGAAACGGTAAAAGGCTGGTCCGCAATGATCAAAGAAGTGATCCTTAGTAAGCGCATGCCTCCCTGGAAGGCCGATCCACACATTAGCGAGTTTTCAAATTCCTTTGCTTTATCTGACTCAAATGCCCGGAATATCATTCGTTGGATCGACAATGGTCTCGTCAGAGGTGATGGACCTGACATTCTCACGAAAAGCTTACCGTTTGGAGAAGAATGGCCCAACGGCACTCCGGATAAGATAATCGTTCTCGATAAAGAGCAACTACCGGCGACTGGCACGGTCTCATACCGCTATCAGTACATAACGCTGGATCTCCCTGAGGATGTTTGGCTGAAAGGAGTTGACATTCAACCGGGCAATCCAAGGGTGGTGCATCACATAGTGGTTACAAATACAGGTAGGAACACCGTGAGTCCCGTCACTCCCAGAAAGTTGCGAAAATGGACGGACAACTATATTGCCCTGGGAGGAGGTGTCGATCAGGCGACCTTCTTTCCGGACAGTACCGGCGTATTCGTACCAAAAGGATCAGAGCTCACTATTCAGATTCATTACACGACTACAGGAAAGGAAGAAGAGGATCAGACGAAAATAGGCTTCTACTATCATGAAACACCACCTAAAGCCGAGTTTTACTCGCTCTCCCCTTCCAATACGGATTTTGTAATACCTCCTTTCGGGAAAAACGTGAAAATTGAAGCCAGAGACACCCTGCGGAAAGATGTACTGATTCATTATGTCGTTCCACACATGCATTACAGGGGTAAAAGCATCAAATTCTCCGCAATTCACCCCGACGGCTCGAAAAAAACGTTGGTTTCGGTGCCGGACTTCAGTTTTAACTGGCAATGGTTGTATAAATTGAAAAAACCTGAATTTGTTCCAGAAGGCTCAATTATCCTGGTTGAAGGAATTTATGACAATACATATCAAAACCCGCTAAATCCGGACCCTGAGCAGGAGTTGACCTTTGGTATTCAGAGCACGGATGAGATGCTTATCGGGTTCTTCAATTATACCCTTCTGGAGTAATTTTAAGAAAATTTTTTCATATCAGGTTGTAACAAAGTGATATATCCTATCGTCTAGTAAGTGTATCAATCAAAATATGCAACACTATGAAAACTAAGAATCTAATGCTACAAAAAGTAAGCAAACAGCGTAACAAGGCGCTAGCGATCTACATTGCTTCAGTAAGCGCCTTCATGGTAACATACTCAGTATTTGCCGCATTTCAATACTTATAAGGATCACCCTCTCCTGAACCGGACTCCGGAAGAGAGGGTCTCCTTTTTTAACCCCATAATTGTATCAAGTTGTCCAAACATTCTGTTTGGATTTCGTATTTTTTAGAGGTACCTAAAACAATAGTAAACTTCCAAGGGTCGTTATAATATCACTAAACACTCCTTATAATGATGACTCGAATTTTTACGATTTTACTTGTCGCCCTTCTATTTGTTTCCTGCAAAACCTACGTAACTCCGGGAAGCAGCGTTAACATTTCGCAACTAGCTGACCAGGATATCAAGGAAATCCTCACCAACGAAGGTGCTGCAGAATTCCCGGTGAACATTGCCATTGCCCGAATACAGGCGCCGGGGTATACAAACTATCGTCAGCAATTCAGAGGATATGGAAACACCGGCACAGGGTTTTCCATGATACTCACGCGAGACGTGGAGGAAGACGAGGCTTTCGAGAGACTTTCTTCCATGGACGGTATAGAAGCGGCTTCACCGTTCAACCGACTACTCCTGCCCTACGAGTACAATTCAATCAAAGATCTCCGCTTGGCGGCAGCTAAAATGAAGGCTGAAGTATTATTGGTATATACTTTTGATACCGATTTTGTAATTGAAACAAAGAACTACGGCCCGCAGAATGCCTTTACCCTTGGTTACCTCAAGAATAAGAACGTAAAAGTAGTGACAACGGCCTCCGCTGCTATTTTTGACGTTCAGACCGAATACCTGTACGGACTGGCAGAGGCTACTTCCCGGGCTGATAAAAAGTCAAACGCCTGGAAGAAATTTGACCAGGTAGATGCCTTGCGCATTCAAACTGAAAAAGAGGCATTTGGAAAGCTGGTCTCCGAGATTGAATCTGTTTGGTCAGGGGTTCTGTTGGAATACGCCAGCAAGTAGCTGTAATCGACCTCCTATTTTTTGTACTTTAGAGCAAAATTTAACGTATGAAATTACTGAGTTCTATGCTCCTGGCCCTGCTGGTTGCACTACCTGCAATGGGGCAGGATGCAGCCGCTGATGACACTTCGGAAACTACTACCTATTACTTGATTCGGCATGCGGAAAAGGATCGTTCCGACACCACTAATAAGAACCCCGATCTTACCGAGGAAGGTCGTGAAAGGGCTCAGAACTGGGCCGAAGTTTTCAGCAAAGTAAATTTTGACATTGTTTACAGTACGAATTACAATCGAACCCTTCGAACAGCTGCTCCAACAGCTATGAAGCAAAGTGTAGAAGTGAAGTCGTACGACCCGCGAAAGTTATACAACAAAGAATTTCGGAAAAAAACCGCCGGGAAGACCGTTTTGGTTGTAGGTCACAGCAACACCACACCAGCCTTCGTCAATGCCATTTTAGGGGAAGAGAGGTTTCAAGATATGTCCGACGACGACAACGGAAGCCTGTTTATTGTAACTGTTTCCGGGGATACAAAAAGCGTTCAGGTACTCACGATCAATTGATCTGAGGCAATTCCACGCCAACACTCTCGGTCTCTATCTTTGACAAGAGAGATAGCTCTCCTTGCTCGAACAGATCGTCCAACTGGGTAAGTTCAGTATCCAGGCTGGCAGGTTTGTAGTTATTGTAGTCCACAAACCGAATACCTTCAACAACCCTTGGATTGTAAGCCTCGCGAAAGCGAATACCACCACCGTCCGTAGCGTAGGCATAGGCCAGATAATCCACCGTAAATCGCTCCTTATGGATCCAGTAGACAAAAGTATCTTCGAAGTCGGTCCCTCCTCCTTCTTCTGAAAAACTCACGCCGATCTCAAAATAGGGTTCCCCGTTTATCGTATCTTCTCCCAACAGCTCTTTTTGCACCGCAGCATCGTTGAGTCCATAGGGTAGTTGGGCAAAATACAACACCGAATTAACGCTGTTGCTATACCGTGTTACCATCGTATCAGCTACTGTTAACAGCGTATCATTTCGAAAACGCTGAAATCCATTGTTGGATAACACGTCGTGCGTTACACCTGTAGAATCGGATGTGATGCGTTCATATTGAAATGCGCCACCATCCCTTTTACTCACATAACAGCGATCTCTAAATGTAAAATCGATCGTGGCCCGGTCGCAATTACCGCTACACGCCTCTTTAATTGCTTTGTCTACAACAGCCTGGGCTGTTAAGGCAGTTTCTTTTTGGGCGCATGAAACCAGTAGTAAAAAAGTGAGGAAGGGAAGGAAATATTTCATTTTTTAAGGATACTTTTATTTTATAACTGAAATGACGCCGTGTTTAGTGCGTTATTGATGTAACAAAACTACTAATAAGGGCACGAATAATGCTGACTGCAACCCTTAAAAAACTCGTAAAATAGCGACGTATGAAGTACTTGCCATTCCTTTTTCTATTTGTTTTCTCCATGTCCGCATCCGCTCAGTCGGAAGCATATGTAGAGAAGCTCAATCTTTTCAAGACGCACTACAATGAAGAAAATGCGCAGGCGGTGTACGATATGATGTCTCCCTCTATGCAAGATCAGTTATCCTTCGATCTGGTCGAACAAATTGTGACGAGTTTTCAAAAGCGCTATGGCGCACTGAAGGCCGTGGAATACAAGGAAACAAACGGAAATGTGGAAATATATCTGGGTATTTTTGAGAACGGAAACCAAAACATATCACTCTCGGTGAATAAGGATGGCTTTCTCGATTCCCTGTTATTCAGACCGGCCGAAGTCCCGGATGCCACACCCAAATTTGAACGCAACACTACCATCTTCGGGCTTCCCTTCAAGGGCGAATGGTTCACGGTATGGGGCGGGGATACAAAAGCGCAGAATTATCATGTGATCGACAGAGGACAACGACGGGCATTCGATTTTCTGGTGTTAGGAAAGAACAACAAGACCTATGAGCGAAGTGGTACCCGCAATGAAGACTATTTTGCCTTCGGCAAACCCCTATACGCCATTTGTGATGCGGAGGTCATTCAGGTAATCGACGGTGTGGAAGACAATAAGCCCGGTGATATGAACCCCAAGGATCTCACGGGAAATTCGGTCGTTCTGAAAACTGCAAACAATGAGTATATCTTCTATGCACATTTTGAGAACAGCACGATAAAAGTAAAAGAAGGACAAATGGTTAAGCGAGGACAAAACCTCGGTAATTGCGGAAATTCGGGTAATTCTACCGAGCCACATCTTCATTTGCATGTACAGGACGGTCCGGACCTTTTCGCTGATGTAGGAGTCAAGTGCTTTTTCGAAAAGATGATGGTGAACGGAGAACTCAAGAAAGACTACTCCCCTGTTCGGTTGGACCGCATATCCCCGGCTGAAAATTAAATAGTACTTTTGCGCCCATGGCAGCTCCAAAGCAGGTAAATATAAAGAACCGAAAGGCGCGTTTCGAATACGAGATACTCGACAAGTATGTTGCGGGGATCGTATTGGCCGGTACGGAGATCAAGGCCATTCGCGAAGGTAAGGCGTCCATTGCCGAGAGCTTTTGTGAGTTCAGTAACGGAGAGCTCTTTGTGATCAACATGACCATTCAGGAGTATTCGCATGCTTCGCATTACACCCACCAACCAAAAAGTGAACGAAAGTTGTTGCTGAATCGTAACGAGCTAAAGAAGCTGGAACGCGAGGTAAAAAATTCGGGGCTTACGATAATTCCACTGCTTTTATTCACCAATGACAGAGGCCTTGCAAAACTGGAGATCGCCCTGGCCCGCGGTAAGAAGCAATACGACAAAAGAGAATCGCTCAAGGAACGCGATTCCAAGCGGGACCTCAGCCGCATCAAAAAGGCGTTCAATAATTGAAGTTGATTTGACGATTTGATGATGTGCCAATTTGATGATCAGCTGATTTGGTGATGGGGTGATTTGGTGATGGGGTGATGAGTTGATTTGTTGATCTGTTTGTAGTTTGTGGTTTATTTGCTTCGCCTTCGATACATTCTTTTCCGCTCCGCTTCTGAGAACACTCAGTCTCCGGTGACCGGTCTTCTGATTCGGGTCTCTTCTCTCTTCTCTCTTTTCTAACATCTCATTACTCACTACTCAATACTAAATCGTTGATGTGTTGATTTGTTTATCTGTTTGTGGTTTGTGGTTTATGGTTTTTTGTTCCACCTTCACCTTCGAAACATTCTCTTTCGGCTCCGCGTCTGAGAACACTCAGTCTTCGGTGCCCGGTCTTCTCATTCCGGTCTCTTCTCTCTTCTCTCTTTTCTATTTTCTCTTTTCCCTTCTCTCACGCCACACACCTGCCTGCGGCAGGCAGGCCTCATCCCTCATCCCTCAAACCTCACACCTAAATCCTAACACTTTTTTAAGATCAAAAACGTACCTTATGATTAATTTCACCCTGAATATCGACTCAATCAATAAACCACTGACTATCCATGAAGTTGAAATTGTTGCTCCTAATTCTTCTATGTTCGTTCACAGGCTGGTCCCAGATTGCGGGAAAGGTCACAGGTGCCAAAGGAGAGCCACTACCTTATGTAAATATCTATCTTGAGAATTCTTATACGGGAACCACCTCCAACGATGACGGAAATTACGAACTCTCCATCTCCGAACCTGGCGAATACAAAATTATCTTTCAGTACCTGGGATTTAAAACCGAAGCGAGAGAAGTTTCGGTGACGTCCTTCCCGTATGTTCTAAATGTTTCGCTTCAGGAAGAGTCGGTGAGTCTCGATACGGTTGTAATTTCAACCGAAGAAGATCCCGCCTACCGCATCATTCGGAACACCATTGCGCAACGCAAGGCCAACCTGGATCGGATATCTGCTTTTTCGGCCGATTTCTACTCCCGCGGTATCTGGCGGGTGAAAGACGCTCCGGAGAAGATATTGGGACAGGAAGTAGGTGATTTTGACGGTGCGTTGGATTCTACGCGAACCGGTGTTATCTACCTTTCAGAAACAATTTCAGAAATAGCATATCAAAAACCGGACGACTTTCGTGAAAAGATCATCGCGAGCAAGGTAAGCGGCAATGATAATGGTTTTAGCTTTAACAGCGCCCGCGATGCCAACTTCTCCTTCTACGAGAATACCATAGATCTCAACGCAGCGATCGTCTCCCCTATTGCCTCCAACGCATTATCCTATTACCGTTATACACTGGATGGTGTATTCTATGAAGGAAATAAACTCATCAACAAGATAAAGGTGATTCCCAGGCGTCCGAAGGATCGCGTATGGAGTGGAACCATCTACATAGTGGAAGATGATTGGCAATTGTACGGCGCAGAACTGACAACTACTGGAGAAGCCATCCAGGTGCCTATCATAACCGAACTGGTCTTTAAACAAAGTTTCAAGCTGGATACCGAACAGAATTTTTGGGCCAAACTGTCCCAAACGATCGATTTCGGTTTTAGCTTTTTGGGTTTTAACGGAGACGGGCGGTTCATCGCGGTATACAGTAATTATGACTTTGAACCTGAGTTCACCAGAGATTCGTTTTCAAACGAAGTAACTCTTTTCTTGCCTGAGGCCAACAAAAAGGACAGTTTGTACTGGGAAGGAACCAGGCCGGTTCCCCTTACCGATGAAGAACTCAATGACTACATTAAAAAGGACAGCCTGCAGCGGCTTCGGAAATCAAAGAAATATCTGGACTCCGTTGATGGTGAAAGAAATAAGCTTGGGATTCTCGACCCGTTACTGGGTTACACCTATCGCAACAGCTATAAAAAATGGCGCCTTAGCTATGAGGGTCCGCTGCCCGATGTGAATTTCAATACAATACAGGGTTGGAATGCCAATGCCGGCCTGTCATTCTATAAATGGTATGACGAGAATCAGACGAAATGGATATTTGCGAATTTCGAAGCACGCTATGGTATTTCCGATGACCGTTTGCGTTTTTCAGGAAGTATCACAAAGAACTTCAACCGCATAAATCGGTTGCGGCTATCCCTTTCGGCAGGGAGTAAAGTGACCCAATTCAACTCCGACGAACCGATTTCTCCATTGATCAATTCTATCTCAACTCTCTTTTTTGAGCGGAATTATCTTAAAGCGTATCAGCTTAATTACCTCACGGCGGGTTACGGGCAGGAGCTTTTCAACGGAATGCGTCTTGTGGCAGGTCTAAGCTATCAGGAGCGTAAACCGCTCTTCAACACAACCGATTATGTCGTGATACCAAACGATGATGTGGAGTATACGTCAAACAACCCAATTGACCCAACCGACTTTACGAATGCAGCGATTACCGAGCATGACATCGTCAAGTTAAATGTAACCGCATATATCACCTTCGGTCAAAAATATATGACCTATCCTGATGGAAAATACAATCTGGGAAGTAATAAATATCCCAGGTTACAACTGGACTACGAAGGCGGATTCGGAGCGAGTTCATCCGGATTGAACTTCAGCAAGATTCAGGGGAGCCTGTTTCAGGCTTTCAACATTGGAAACAAAGGGAATTTCACGTATCGCTTGCGTGGCGGGACCTTCTTCGATGCAGACAATATCTCGTTTGTGGATTTCCACCATTTCAATGGAAACCAGACACGTGTAGGTACGTCACCCACCTATACCAATGTATTCAACCTCCTTCCTTATTATCAATTAAGTACTAATGGTAGCTATTTCGAGGGGCATGTGGGACACGATTTCAGGGGATGGATTCTCGGAAAGATACCGGGCGTGAACAAGCTAAACTTCAACCTGGTTGCAGGCGCTCATATGTTGAGCACTGAAAACCGAAAACCTTATACAGAGTTGTCTCTGGGTATAGATAATCTGGGTATCGGGAAATTCCGGTTCCTGCGATTGGATTACGTTTGGTCGCAGTACGAAGGAAACAATACGGGTGCTTTTATTTTCGGTCTTAAGATCCTGGATTTTATCGACTAGTTTATAAATGACGACCACATTCGCGGAATGATTGTCGCCTCAAGTAAGTTCTGCGGAAATAAGGCTGGTGGTGGACTTTGCATTTTTCTACTTTAGACGTACCAAACTATGTCTCCGGTTGGAAATTCAATCAGAAAGCAGCATATCAGGACGCACACAGCTAAATCCCCACTATTGGATCGAACGGTATGGGGAAAAGCTATACGCCTATACCATAAAGCGGGTTAAAAACAGGGAACTCGCAGAAGATATTATATCAGACACTTTTCTATCGGCCCTCAGATCTGTCCATCAGTTTCGGGGAACGTGCAGCGAATCGACCTATCTCATTTCAATATTAAAACGGAAGATCATCGATTTTTATCGGTTTCGAAACAGCAATAAGTATAAAAGCGAAGTCAGGTTCCTGGATGTCATTCAGGAATGGACCGGCAACTGGTTGGAAGATTGTGTGGATACTCCATCCGGCCTGTCTCCCACTTCGTATGTAGAAACACGGGAGCTGTACCGGGTAATCAATTCGTTTCTGGACACCATCAATGAACGGCATGCGGATATCTTCAGAATGAAAGTTATTCATGCCGTGGATAATGACACCATTATGAAGAAACATGGGGTGTCAAAAGACAATATCTGGGTAATAAGCCATCGGGTGAAGAAAAAGATCTGCTATCACCTGAGAAAGAACGGCTACTAACTCCAGTAAGCAATTGAGCGCAACCATTTACGGTAAGATTAGTACATTTATAACAAACACTATCCAACGTGCAAACACTAACAAAGTATTGGTTTCTTGAAGGCTTTAACCTGTTCCAAAAACTGGGTCGGCTTACCATGATGCGAATGTGTGAGATCCTGGAAATGGAGAGCATTGACAAAGGATCGTTCATCGATTTGGAAGGGGAAGGCAAAAACAGCATTTACTTTCTGAAAAAAGGCTCGGTAAAGATTGTCAACTCAGCTACGGATACGGTCAAGTACGTGGTCAAAAAAGGAAACATCTTTGGAGAATTGGCCCTGTGCGATGCAGAGGGTGAGGACAAGGAACATGCCTACGCTCTGGAAGACTGCATCATCTGCTATATTGAAGCCGATCGCATGGAGCGCATCATGCAAAAGCACAAGTCGCTTAAAAACGGTGTTCTTAAGGTGTATCGGCTGCGCATCAAAAAACTGGAGCGTCGACTACAGGATCTTTTATACAAGGACAGCGCCACACGGATCCGGGAATTCGTTTTCGATTATATTGATGAATTCGGCGAAGACGAGAACGGCAGGAAAGTCGCCAAGAACCTGCTCTCCCATAAGGACATAGCACATCTTACCAATACATCAAGGCAAACCGTAAGCAATCAACTTAGTATGATGCGCAAAGAAGGGCTCATAGACTACAACGCCCAATACATTACCCAGCCGCTTCGGGACTGATCTATTCGATCATCCTTACCAACTTGATTACCCGGTCACCCAGATCGGAAGTAATAGTAAGGAAGTACAAACCATCGGATAACTGAGCGGTGTGAATTTTCTTCTGAAAACGATCAACATCCATGGGGATTTGCCTTCCGTGGACATCATGAAGTTGCAGGACGAGATTATCGAGATTCCCATTTAGGTAGATGGTATTCGAAAACGGATTCGGGTAGACGGCAATGTCAATCCCATTGACATCTGGCACACCCAGGGTATTACATTCCGGATCGATACCTGCGGTACTCTGAAAATTTCCATTATCGGCGGTCCAATGTTCCCAAACACCGTTCGCCGATAGCGCCTCCCAGGTGTTCAAGTCCATGGCCAATTCTCCCTGAGTAGTTCCCGGAACCTTGTAAGCCCTGATAGCATCGTCATTTTGAACCCAGGTTAAGGGGGTGCCCGGTGTACATATTTCGGGCTCGTATCCTGAGTTGCCGCAATTTACCTGAAGAAAATAGGCAAAATCATCGAACGAAGGATAACCGCCGTAAACAGAAGCCATTCCGTTTGCGTCTACGCATACCGCTGTATATTCCTCACACGCAATTCCAAAAGGTCTTTCCTGACCATCAACTGCTATCCGTGCCATAAAAACCATATGCCTACCCCTACGATCGGGATCGTCATAATGTGTATCGGTTATCAGGTTACTGAGAAAAGGGATATCAAGAAAGTCGTTTGACCCAATGGAAACTCTTGAATCATAGGGATCTGCCAGTGCCTGAGCCGAAGTCACGGTTCCATTCTCGGCATCGAAATAGTGCCTTCCAAGTATGGCCATCCCGGCACTCGTACCGCCTATTACGGCGGATCTGACATTAATATGATCGTTTAGAAGATCTTCGAGCTCGTTGTCCTTGAAGTAGCTTACATAATCGTATTGATCACCGCCTGCAAACCAGATTGCTTCTGCGTTGGCAACCTGTTGCAATACATAAGGGTCAATAGCTCCTGCCGCATTATGGATAACCAGGGTCTCTACTGAATTGATGGTAACTCCAAGTTCACTGTAGAAATAGTCATTGTAACCGTCGCTTCCGCTGGCCCGTAGTACCAATACATCCCCACCGTCGGCTTTATTCAGAAACCAGATCATGGCCTCATCACTCTCTGTGGCGCCGCCCATAAGGCATATTCCGAACTCGTGGTTGGTGGTCACATCAGCCGTATCTCCTGTAAAATAACTGGTGTAATCCTGACCCATACACAGGGTCGATACTACTAATGTTATAAAGAATGTTGTTTTTCTGATCATGGCAAGTACAAAAGTCTGTCTAGTTTTTATCTTCCAGCAAGGGTACAAATCGAAACTCCCCGTATTCCTTCTTTTCAAATTCCGTGGGTGACTTTCGGGTAAAAACGGTCATTATTTGTGTCATTTTCCCTACGGGAATGACCAGACGCCCGCCTATCTTAAGTTGGGACAGCAACGGTTTGGGTACAAATGGAGCTCCCGCTGTTACAATGATCCCATGGTATGGTGCAAACTCTTCAAGGCCTTTATAGCCATCACCAAATATCATTTTCTTAGGACGATATCCCAGTTCGGGAAGAAACCGTTTGGCCTTTTTAAAGAGTTCGTTCTGTCGTTCTATGGTATACACCGCGATGCCCATTTCCAGAAGTACCGCTGTTTGGTAACCACTTCCGGTTCCTATTTCCAACACCTTATCCCCTTCTGTGACTTCAAGCAGTTCAGTTTGACGTGCCACTGTGTAGGGCTGCGAAATCGTCTGCTCTGCCCCAATGGGAAACGCCTTATCCACATAGGCATGGTCCACAAATCCAGAATCCATGAAAAGGTGACGGGGTACGGCGTTTATAGCATCCAAAACCCGCTGATCTTTGATCCCCTTCAACATAAGGGTTTCAACCAGTTTCTTTCGCATGCCTTTGTGAATGTAATTGTCTTTCATACGCTATTGTAGGATGCCCGGATATACCTTAGCAAAGTTCAAATAACAAATGCTAATATCCAAGCTGGATTTGTTGATTCGTTGATTCGTTGATTCGTTTATGGTTTATTGTTCATGGTTTGTGGTTAACTTGCAGCGAGTCATGATTCCTGATTTCCGTTTCTCGCTTCACCACCAGTAGCGTAATTGGGTTAATAGGTTACTGGGTTATTGAGTTATTGAGTTATTGAGTTATTGAGTTTAAGATTTGAGATTTTACGCTTCACATTGACTCACAACTTCAATCTCTTCTCTATTCTCTATTTTCCCATCTCAACACTAATACCTCACACCTCAATCCTCACTACTATTTCGTTGATTTGTTGATACGTTTATTGTTTGTTGTCTCTTTTCTCTTCTCTCTTCTCTCTTTTCTCACATCTCATACCTCACACCTCATACCTCAATACTCAATACTAACCTCTCGTTACTACCACCAAAAATATTACCTTTGCACAAAACTCTCTCGAATGCTAAAAGCCGGTGTGTTAGGTGCTGGTCACCTTGGAAAAATTCACCTTAAACTGCTACATCAGTCGGATAAATACGAACTGGTGGGTTTCTTCGACGCGGATGCTGAAGCTTCTCAAAAAATAACGGATGAATTTGGCTATAAGAGCTTCGATTCTATGGAAGCCCTTATCGATGCATGCGATGTTGTCGATGTGGTCACTCCGACCATTCATCATTTTGATTGCGCCAGCAAGGTAGTGAATGCAGGCAAGCACCTGTTTATCGAGAAACCCGTTACTCAAACCGTGGCCGAGGCAGAGCAATTGTTGGAACTCGCTTCAAAAGCAGGTGTAAAAGCACAGGTAGGACATGTGGAGCGATATAACCCTGCCTTCATGGCCGTGAACGAGATGATCGAAAATCCGATGTTCATTGAGGCGCATCGCCTTGCCGAGTTTAATCCGCGCGGAACAGATGTTTCGGTTGTTTTAGACCTTATGATACACGATATCGATGCTATTCTTAGTGTGGTTCATTCAGAAGTAAAACACATTAACGCAAGCGGCGTATCGGTAATCAGTGAAACACCTGACATCGCCAACGCCCGTATCGAATTCGAAAACGGTTGTGTAGCTAACCTAACCGCAAGTCGTATCTCGATGAAACGCATGCGCAAAGCGCGATTCTTTCAGCGGGACGCCTATATCTCGGTAGACTTCCTGGAAAAGAAATGCGAAGTAGTAAAAATGAAAGATGCCCCTGAAGATCCGGACGACTTTGCAATGATCCTGACCAATGCCGAAGGTGTGAAAAAACAGATATACTTTGATAATCCGCAAATTGACTCGAACAACGCCATCCTGGATGAGTTGGAGACTTTTGCAGATGCCATACACAACAATACCGAGCCTGTAGTCACCCTGGCGCAGGGGACAAATGCCCTGCGCGTAGCTATGCAGGTCATTGAAAACTTTAAACGAATCTAATCGCAAATTAAAACGGCCCGATTGGGCAAACTTATATGAAAAATGTTGCTGTGATCGGAGCGGGAACCATGGGGAATGGAATCGCTCACACCTTTGCCCAATATGATTACAAAGTACAACTGATCGATGTCTCAGCTGCGGCCCTTGAACGCGGAGTAGCTACCATTTCCAGGAACCTCGACCGAATGGTCTCCAAGGAGCGCATAACCGAGGCCGATAAAGAGCGTACCCTGGCGAATATCACTACGTACACCAATCTTGAGGAAGGTGTTGAATATGCAGGCCTTGTCGTAGAAGCCGCCACCGAAAATTTAGACCTCAAACTGAAGATTTTTAAAGATCTGGATAATTTTTGTCCGGATGATACCATACTGGCAACGAATACCTCATCGATTTCCATAACACAGATAGCTGCAGCCACGTCCCGTCCGGAAATGGTCATCGGTATGCACTTCATGAACCCCGTACCGGTCATGAAGCTGGTGGAGATCATCAAAGGATACAGCACCAGTGATGCTACCTACCAAACGGTAAAAGAGATTTCTGAGAATCTTCAAAAGGTCCCCGTTGAAGTGAATGACTATCCCGGCTTTGTAGCCAACCGGATCCTAATGCCCATGATCAATGAGGCCATTGAAACACTTTACAACGGCGTGGCCGGTGTGCAGGAGATCGATACGGTAATGAAATTGGGAATGGCACATCCTATGGGGCCTCTCCAACTGGCCGATTTCATAGGCCTGGACGTTTGCCTTTCTATCCTTCACGTAATGTACGACGGTTTCAAAAACCCAAAGTACGCTCCCTGTCCGCTCCTGGTGAATATGGTTATGGCCGGAAAACTGGGTGTGAAAAGCGGAGAAGGATTCTATGACTATTCGGAATCCCGAAAAGCCGAGAAGGTAGCTTCGATGTTCGCTTAGCTGTATGAAAGCGAAGGCCCCGGTTTTCATATGGCTCCTATTTGTAATGTTTTTGGTGTCCTGCCAAACATATCAAATTCCCGTGGACAGTTTTCGCATTCAAATGGCGAAAGCTACATTTGCCAGTACCGATTCACTTACCCGTCCCCTGGATAGTATGAAATATCTTACTAATACTGTGGATTATCTGTTCGCGGAAGACCGTAAGGGCAACAAGCAGTTCATCAAACCCACTCCAGGCTTGCAAATTCGAACCACCCAGGTAAATGGAACCCGGGATGTATTTTACTTCGATACGGTATTCATTATTGATGATACCCTTCAGGGCGCCAAATCGAGAATACTACTTAACATGAGGAAAAAGATTCCCATGGATTCTTTGACCGGAATAGAATTGCAAAGGCGCGGGATTGCGCGGGAAAAAGAATTTTGATATGGCAAAGATCCTTCCATTCAAAGCGGTTCGCCCCACCCGGGATAAGGTAAGCCTTATTGCTTCCAGGTCATATGACAGTTATACTCCGGAAGAACGGGACGCCCGGCTTAGGGATAATCCGTTCTCATTCTTACACATTGTAAATCCCGGTTATAAATACCACAAGGAAATTTCGGGTGCAGAACGCTATCGCCTGGTGAAAAACCGATATCAGGAGTTCAAAGAAGAAGGCATCTTTATGCAGGAGGAAGCGCCCTGCTATTTCGTGTATAAGATCGTAAATCGCGAAGGGGATGAATTTAATGGGATTGTAGCCGCCGCCAGCGTTGAGGACTACGAACAAGACATTATAAAACGACACGAGGATACTATTGAATATCGTGAAAACCTGTTCAAGGAGTACCTAAAGACGGTTGGATTCAACGCCGAATCGGTACTGCTCACCTATCCCGACCACAGCGGATTGGAGGCTATTTTTACCGAAGTCATGCAGGACAGGGCTGAATATGAATTCACGACTACCTACAGGGATACCCACTATCTCTGGGTTGTAAGCAATCGGGATACCGTCACGCGGATCGAAAGTATTTTTACTGAAATGGACGCACTGTATATCGCCGATGGGCATCACAGATCGTCTTCATCTTATCTCCTTGCTGAAGACCGGTTGGCGGAAAACGATGCGCATACCGGAGAAGAGCCGTATAATTACTTTATGGCCTACCTCATTCCGGAAAGTGATCTTAAGATTTATGAGTTCAACCGTTTGGTGAAAGATCTAAACGGTCTGTCCAAAGAGGAGTTTCTTATTTCGTTGGATACTTGGTATCGCATCGAAAACAGGGGCAACGAGTATTACAAGCCTTCCAAGAAGCACCATTTCAGTATGTATTTGGACGGAGAATTCTATTCGCTGTACCTTCGGAAGAACAATTACGAGATTCATAATGCTCTTGACGCATTGGATACTCAGATTCTTCAGAAAACAATATTGGAACCGGTTTTGGGCATTACAGATCTAAGGAACGATCAGCGTATTGCCTATTCCCATGGAAAAAAGGATCTGGCCTACGTGAAGATGCTTGTCGATTCCGGTAACTTTGCGGTAGGTTTTGGCTTGATACCGGTGAATACGGAAGAAATGCGGCACATAGCCGACGAAGGACTGAAAATGCCCCCAAAAAGCACCTATATCGAACCAAAGCTACGAAGCGGAGTGACTATTTATGAGTTTTGAATTAGTAGTGAGGTATGAGGTATGAGGTATGAGGTATGAGGTATGAGGTATGAGAAAAGAGAGAAGAGAGAAGAGACAACAAACAATAAACAAATAAACGTATCAACAAATCAACGAAATAATAGTGAGGTGTGAGGTACGAGATGTGAGAAAAGAGAGAAGAGACCGGAATCAAGGGGTGGACACTGGAGACTGAGTGTTCTCTGACGCAGAGCGGAAGAGAATGTATCGAAGGCGAAGGTGGAACAAATAAACGTATCAACAAATCAACGAAATAATAGTGAGGTGTGAGATGTGAGGTGTGAGGTATGAGATGTGGGAAAAGAGAGAAGAGAGAAGGGACCACAAACAACAAACCATAAACAAATAAACGTATCAACGATTAAACGATTAAACAATTAACCAACCTATGCATCCTATCGCGGAGAACCTGAATAAAGTCAAAGAAACACTAGCACCAAACGTTACCCTGGTTGCGGTATCTAAAACCAAGACCATTCCCGAACTCATGGAAGCGTATAATGCCGGGCAACGGGTTTTCGGAGAGAATAAAATTCAGGAGATGGTGGAAAAGCACGGTCAGATGCCCGAAGACGTCGAGTGGCACATGATCGGTCATGTACAAAACAATAAGGTCAAGTATATGGCTCCTTTCGTTTCTCTCATCCATGGTGTAGACAGCTTGAAACTCCTGAAGGAGATCAACAAACAGGCGGTGCGAAATGAGCGCACGATTGATTGCCTGCTTCAGATCAAGATCGCTAAAGAGGAAAGCAAATTCGGAATGGATGCCCAGGTAGCGGAAACACTTCTTACTTCAGACGACATAAAAGAATTAAAGAACGTCCGAATACTCGGATTAATGGGAATGGCCACCTTCACCCAGGACAAGGAACAACTGGCTTCCGAATTCACCTACCTGAATACCTTTTTTCAACACCTGCGGCAACATCACCCTGAGCTCACTGTTCTTAGCATGGGCATGAGCGGAGATTATCCCCTTGCCATTGCACATGGCAGTACTATGGTGCGCGTTGGTAGCGCGATATTTGGCGCCAGGAATTACGGTTAGCAACTCTTGATAATTTAATGAAACAATTGTGTAAACACGGGAAGCCGTTTGCACAGAAAAGGGTAAATTTATCCCTGTTAACCCAATAAAACCTGCCCAGATAATTTGTACGCAATACTCGATATAGAAACGACCGGAGGAAAGTATGATGAAGAAGGTATTACCGAGATTGCAATCTACCGTTTCGACGGCAGCAAAATCACCGATCAGTTCTCAAGCCTTATCAATCCCGAGCGCAAGATTCAGCCTTTTGTGGTAAGCCTCACGGGCATTAACAACGAAATGCTGCGCAATGCTCCCAAGTTCTACGAGATTGCCAAGCGAATCATAGAAATTACCGAAGATTGTATCCTGGTAGCTCACAATGCCAGTTTTGACAGCCGGATTCTCGCCACCGAATTTGATCGATTGGGCTACTCTTTTGATAAGGATTCGCTCTGCACCGTGGAGCTTGCACAAAAGCTTATTCCGGGCATGGCCTCCTACAGTCTTGGAAAACTGGTTCGCGCCCTGGGCATTCCGCTAAGCGACCGACACCGCGCGCAAGGCGATGCGAAGGCCACGCTGGAGTTGTTCAAAATGCTCCTGGCCAAGGACATGAGCAAGGAAATTATTACACAGTCTGTCCGCAAGAACCCAAAACGTCAAATGGAGCCTAAGCTCCTGGATATTATTGACAATGCGCCTACGGCGACCGGTGTATACTATATGCATCGGCAGGATGGTACGGTGATCTACATTGGTAAAAGCAAGAATATCAAGAAACGCCTTACTCAACACTTCACCAGTGACAACAGGAAGTCTAAGAAGATACAGTTGGAGGTTACGACGGTAACCTACGAAGTGACGGGTAATGACCTCGTCGCCCAACTTAAGGAAAGTGAAGAGATCAAGCAGAACAAGCCTACCTATAACCGTGCTTTAAAAAAAACCTTGTTTCAATACCAGCTTAATTCGTTCGTGGATGAGCAAGGGTATATCAACCTGAAGATCGAAAAGGCTAATGCGCGGAAAACACCAATTACGACGTTCACCAACTATCAACAGGCCCGATCATCACTATACAGAATCACCGAAGAACATCAACTGTGTCAGAAGCTCACAGGATTATACAAAGCCAGCTCCAGTTGTTTTCTCTACGGAATTAAGGAGTGTTACGGTGCTTGTATCCACGAAGAGCCTTCTGAAGAATACAATGGACGTGTAAACGCGTTTCTGGAAAAATATGCCTACGAAAATCAGAACATGCTCATCATCGACAAGGGACGCGAAGTCGATGAGCGATCGGTTATTTTAATTGAAAACGGCCAATACAAAGGTTTTGGTTTTTTCAATCTGAACTATCAGATTACCAATCCGGAGGTGTTGCGATCCATAATTAGCCCTATGCAGAACAATCGTGATGCGCAGCATATTATCATGAATTACCTGAGAAAGCACAAGGTTATGAAAATCGTGAAATTACCAAAGTCCCCCGCCATTTAAGGAAACTTACTTACCTTTATACCACAAAACCACTCAGAATTTGGCTTACGAATATACTGGTTGGCGTAAAAAGCTTCATGACATTATTTATGAAGCAGATACCCCGTTAGGAAAGCTCTTCGACGTTATCCTTCTTATTCTCATCGTTCTAAGCGTAGTCTTTGTTATGCTGGAGAGCGTAGCTTCTTTTGATGCCAAGTATCACAAAGTGCTGCTTATAGGGGAATGGGTCATAACCATTTTCTTTACCATAGAATACATTGCCCGGATTATTACCGTAAAAAAGCCGTTTAAGTATATTTTCAGTTTTTACGGGATCATCGATTTTATCTCAACCATCCCGCTCTACCTGTCCATAATACTCGCAGGAAGCAGTTATCTTCTCACGGTAAGAGCGCTCCGCCTGTTGCGGATTTTCAGGATTTTGAAAATTACCCGATACATAGGCGAAGCGACCAAATTGAAAAGGGCCCTGATCGTGAGTCGTCCCAAAATATTTGTGTTCCTCTTTGCCGTGGTGATCGTTGCGATTATTGCCGGAACGCTCATGTATCTCATCGAAGGTGAGAAAAGCGGCTTCTCAAGTATCCCGCATGGAGTTTACTGGTCGATCGTGACCCTTACAACCGTTGGGTACGGGGATATTTCTCCGGCTACACCCCTGGGACAGTTTGTTGCCAGTATCCTTATGATCATGGGTTACGGGATCATTGCAGTTCCTACGGGAATTGTTAGTGCAGAATACTCTCGTTCCGGAAAAAAACATATTGATACCAACACCCAGTGCTGCCCCGATTGCGCCGCTTATAACCATCATGATAATGCCAAATTTTGTTTCAAGTGTGGAGCAGAGCTAAACCCCGAACAAAACCAGGGTTAATATGGCTTCTTCCTCACCTCTGCTGGTATGCGTAGTAGGCCCTACTGCTATTGGTAAAACATCACTGGCCATTTCGATCGCAAAGGCCTTTCAAACAGAGATCATTTCGGCAGACTCCCGACAGTTCTTCAAAGAAATGTCCATAGGCACAGCAGTTCCCTCCCCGGCCGAATTGAGAGAAGTCCCGCATCATTTCATTCAGAATAAAAGCATTTTTGAATCTTACTCCGTAGGCGATTTTGAAAAAGAAGCCATGGCGCTCCTTGAAACGCTATTCGACAAGCATTCCGTAGTGGTGTTGGTAGGAGGTTCCGGACTCTATGTAAACGCTGTTGTTCAAGGGCTTGACAATTTCCCTGATGTTGCACCCGGTGTCCGCAACGCCCTGAACGAGCAATGGGAGGTCCATGGTATCGAATCGCTCCGGGAAGAACTTCAAAAGGCTGATCCGGACTACTACGAGAAAGTAGATATTCACAATCCTCATCGGCTCATACGTGCCCTGGAGGTATTCAGGAGTACCGGCCGCCCTTTTTCCTCCTATTTGGAAGGCAAGTCGAGTATCAGAGGCTTCCGCACTTTATTTGTTGGACTTACGGCGGAACGTGAGCTCGTTTATGATCGTATCAACAAGCGGGTTGATTTAATGATGGAAGCCGGATTGCTAGATGAGGTTCGCAGCTTACATCCGCATAAAAAGCTCAATGCATTGCAAACCGTAGGTTATCGCGAATTGTTTGAACATTTGGATGGTGAACGGAAGCTAACAGAATCCGTTGAGGAGATCAAAAAGAATACGAGGCGATTTGCCAAACGACAGGGCACCTGGTTTCGGAAAAGACAGGACATCTATTGGTTCGATTACTCCTTACCGCATACTGAGATCATCAACTTCATAAAAAAGAAAAACACCCTGTAAGGGTGCTTCTCGCGGTAATCTACACTTATTTCTTATGGGTTTTATTGGTCTACCTCATCCTTGACCACCAATCGGAATCCTTCTCCGTGAATATTGATGATTTCAACGCCTTCATCTATGCTCAGGTACTTTCTAAGCTTTGCGATGTAGACATCCATACTGCGGGAAGTAAAGTAGTTGTCATCCCTCCAGATCTTGGTCAACGCCAATTCACGTGGCATAAGATCATTCTTGTGAAGGGCTAACAAGCGCAGTAACTCATTCTCTTTCGGGGAGAGTTTAATAGGGTCCTCTTTCTTATAGGTCAGGAATCGTAATTTCGAATTGAGATGGAAGTTTCCAATTTGGAACTCAAACTGCTTGCTGTCGGCAATGGAATCGGTCGCCTTGCGTTGGATGATCGCCTTAATTTTCATAAGCAGTACTTCGCTGTCAAAAGGCTTGTTGAGGTAGTCATCCGCCCCAACTTTGTACCCTTTGAGAACATCTTCTTTCATAGCCTTAGCCGTAAGGAATATAATTGGTACATCCTCGTTCTTCTCGCGAATTTCTTTGGCCAGGGTAAACCCATCTTTATAAGGCATCATTACATCCAGAATACAGAGGTCGAAGTCGTCTTTCTTGAATTTCTCAAACCCCTCCATTCCGTTTTTCGCATGCGTGACGTGGTAGTCATTCATGGAAAGATAATCCTTTAGAACCGTTCCGAAATTCGGATCGTCCTCAACGAGTAGAATTTTCTTATTTTCTGCTTCCATAATCTATGATATTAAGTGTAGTTTAATTATAAATGTGCTTCCTTTTCCTTTTTCACTTTCCACAAAAATCTCTCCATGGTGGTCGTCCAAAATGCGCTTAACATACGCCAGCCCTAATCCATGGCCTTTTACATTGTGGATATCACCGGTGTGCTCCCGGTAAAATTTTTCAAAAATTCGTTTCTGAACGGACTTACCCATACCAATTCCCTGATCCCGCACCTTGAGTATGATCGTATCTTTTACGTTTTCGGTATAGATATCGATCTTAGGCGAATCCTCCGAATACTTTATCGCATTGTCCAGAACGTTCACGACCACATTGGTGAGGTGCGACTCGCTGGCCAGCACCGAAGATTTCAATGCTCCGAAATGCGTTTTAATATAACCACCCCGGTCCTCTACGATAAGGCTCACATGGGAAATCGCATCTTCCACGATCTCATGCAATTTTACGCGCTCCTTGGGTAAGTCGAGTTGTTTCTTCTCTAATTTCGAAATCCGCAGAACATTTTCCACCTGAGCGTGCATTCTCCGGTTCTCATCCCGAATCATTTTAAGATAACGAGTCAGGAAATCCTTGTTATCTGCAACCTTAGGATTCTTCAAAGCATCCAGCGCCAAATTGATCGTGGCAATGGGTGTTTTGAACTCGTGAGTCATATTGTTAATGAAATCCGATTTGATCTGCGATATCTGTCGTTGCTTGAATAACTGAGACAGTGCACTGGCATAGGCCAGGACAATTACCGAAGTAAATACCAGTGACAGGATCGCCATTCCCAAAATGGTACTCAGCACCTCTTTTCCTTTTTCCGAAAAATCAACATACAACTCATACCTTGTATCGAGATCTTCGTTTACAAAGAGGGGTATTCCATAGGTTGTTTTATGATTAAGTTCAAAATTACGCGTACGAATTTTTGTCGCCAGGTTCTTACTGTAAACTGCAAACTCAAATGGCGTGTTCAACCCGCGTTCACCAAGCTCCTTCTCCATAAGACGTTGAATCTCTTCCTTGCTTACCCTTTTATGAAGCGGAATCTTGGCCGAAATATTCCTGAAAAAAGTTTCGAACTGCTTTCGTTCGTAGTCTTTTAATCGGCTAAAGGATTCTATTTTAGTTTGAAGGGGCGCTGTACTCCCATCCAATCCCCGAACGATACGCGTTGTTGTCTTTTTATTGGTGATCTTGGTAAATGCGATGCTGTCTGATTCGGAATCAAGGATACCCGTGGACAACTTGTAATCCTCTTCCAGAATTCCGTCAGAGAAAATATACGTCTCGTTATCCTTCTCGTTCGTCGTTGTATAGATAAGCTCGCTAAAACTCACATTGTCCGGAGCTTCGGTACTATCTGCCAGGCTACTGTAGACCTCGTAGTAATCTTCGATCTCTCGCAACTGAACTTGCTTGGCTACAGAGATGAGCGTCTGCGTGACATTAAATGAAAACTGCTCGTCCTTGGTCTGATACGAGTTATTTATCCAGTACCCTTGCACAAAAATGATCCCCAAAAGGGACAAGCTCATTAAGGCAATAAGAATGGCAAACAACTTCTTGTTCATAAGCCAAAAGTAAGATTTTAACATTTAGGCCTCTTTTCATTTAACCTAATGTTAACACAATAAGCCTATGCCCGCGAACGCCCTATTTTATTAGTGTTTCATGGATTTGCAGAACTTGCTCCCGGGTGGATTTCAAATCGATATTCTCAATGATAATATCAGCCAATTTACCCTTGGTATCATCGTCCCATTGATGGGCCATGCGCGCCTCGATCTCTCTCCTGGAAGCGCCGTCCCGTTCCAGCACACGCCTAATACGTTCTTCTTTCGGGGCAACGACCAGGATATTCAGATCGCATTGCTTATAGCCATCATTCTCGAACAGGATAGCCGCTTCCTTGATGCAGTAGGAACCCTCTTGCTTCTTAACCCAGCGTTTAAAGTGCTTGGCCACTTTGGGATGAATGATCTCGTTGAGCTTCTTCAACAAATCGGGATGAGAGAATACAATGTCGGCGATGTATTTGCGGTCCAGACCATTATCGCCGTAGGACTGTTCTCCGAAAAGTGCAATTATTTTTCTTCGGATTACCTTGGATCGATTGGTTAATTCCCGGGCTTCGAGATCGGCTATATATACAGGGACACCCAGTTCACCAAACATTTTGGCAACCGTTGTCTTGCCGCTACCGATTCCTCCGGTCAATCCAACTATCTTCACTGGTTCCGAATTATTTAAAGATTAGATAGTCGATACGGGGAGCCCCTATTTCCACATTGAATACACCATCCGGTGCCGTATCCAGGACAGGGATCATATAATTTCCTTCAAGATTGCGTTGGCCGTAATCGCACACCACCCGAAAATCGCTATTTCGAATATTCTTGAAGTCCTCCACCGATACATCGAATGTAAGTACTATGGTTTCCGGTATGAGTTTCAATGTACCGTCCGAATCAAAGTTAGTCACCTCCACCGGTACCGTTATGCTCTTTTGTGTAAACTCAGATACCGTAGCTACCACGGCAACCTTATCCGGAGACACAGTAATACCGCTTTTCTCAGGGTAGTCGAGTGCAATTTCATCCGAATTCGACCGATCCATATTTCTTTGTACCCAGGTCTCAGTAGCCACAAATTCTATACTATTGACCGTGTTTTCCGGGCCTGAAATATCAATAGAATCCGGTTCTGTGGTAACCGTTCCTACCAACTTAAAGCCTTCCTTAAAGGTAATATCCGATATGGCCTTTACCGGGACACGCTTTGTGACTACCGTATTCAGTCCTATCTGAAGATCCTGAACCGAAAGGTTCTTTACCGGCTCATTACGGCCTAACTGATCGGAAATAAGCCGAATAAGTTCCGTATTAGGCACAGTGGCTTGTTTGTCTTCGTCACTGTAAAAACGACTTACATCTACTTTGACTTCGGGATCCTTGATGCGATACATCAGTATTTCAAAACCGTTACCCACTACATCAAACGAAATATTGGCTTGCGCCGTCTCACCCAACATAGTATTCTCGGGAGGGTTCTCATAGTCGATCTTAGCATTCACCCGTTCGGTGTAATCCTTGGAGAACTTGGTCAACACCCAAAACAGTATTGCCAGTAGCAGGAAGAAAGCCAGCATTCTGGGTCTTGCATTTTTTTGTGAACGCACCTTATTCATACCGAATGGTTATCCACCTAAAATTAGTCAAAAAATAAATTAGGGAATTGCTGCTTCGGGTCTTTCTTAAGCCAGCCAATATAAAAGGTAGACTTTAAAAACGCGAGTCCGTATCCAAAGAACTGTACGAACAGTGCAACTACGGACATCCCACCGATGAGAGGGCTTTTATTCTTTATAGTAGAATCTACGAACAGGAGTAGCATGTATAAAGCCAGCGGAGCGATGAACCTCCAGTCTAACAAAGCGGTTAGCAAGACACTGCCTATCACGAATAACACAAATAAGGTTGGGAACCAAAAAGTGATCTTTGCCGTACCGGGATGCCAGCTGTTAAGGATCGGACGTACAAGTCCGAACTTCTTCACCTGCGTATAGAATTTCTTCCAGGAAATTCGCCGTTTGTGATAAACATAGGCCCCTGGTAAAAAAGTAGTGCGATAACCTGCTTTTCGAATGCGCTGAGAGAGATCGGGATCCTCTCCGGGGTGTATTTTTCCAAATCCTTTGGTTTTCTGAAAGGCCTCCGCCGAAATTCCCATATTAAAACTTCGCGGCTCAAATTGCTGTACGCTCTTCTGGCTTCCACGGATTCCTCCCGTGGTAAAGAACGAGGTCATCACATAGTTGATTGCCTTCTGCAAAGAAGTGAAGCTCTCATGGGCTGCATCGGCTCCTCCGAAGCAATGAAAGAACTCATTGGTGAGAAAGGCGTCCACTGTTTCCAGATAGTGAGGTGGTAGCAGGCAATCGGAATCCAGTATAATGCAATAGTTTCCCTTCGCCCGCTCCATGCCGTAATTACGCGATGGTCCGGGTCCTGAGTTCTCCTTGAAATAATAAGAAATTTGGAGGTCTTCCCTGAACTCCGAGATAACCGCTTCTGAAGTTTCAGAAGAGCCATCTTCCACGATCAGTATTTCATAGGGACGAGGAAATCGAACTTCTTTGAAACTTTCCAAAAGCTCTCGAATCTCCTGAGGACGGTTGTATACGGGAATGATAAAGGAGTACTCCAATTGCATGCCCGCAAAGGTATAAAAAAAGCCGCTCGCGGAAGCGAACGGCTTTTCGTATTAAGACTTGGAAATATTACTGTTTAATAACCTTATAAGATCCTACCTGACCATTAACAGTAGCTTTCATGATGTATGTTCCGGTTTGTAGTCCGGCCATGTTCACCTGAGTGCGTGTTGCGTCAATAGTAAGGTCTATCACTTTCTGTCCAAGGATGTTGAAGATCTGAACGCCTTCGATCACATCTTGAGAGTTCAACTCAAGAACATTCTCTACAGGGTTCGGAGCAAATGTGAATCCTTGAATTATTTGATCTTCGGTTCCAAGGTTGGTTCCGTCGATCGTGATATCGGTAATTCCACCGGTGTTAACTACGAATACGTAGTACGCCTGACCTGCAACTGTGTTGATAGTTGCGCTGGTTCCGGGCACACACTGGTTTGATCCACCTGGTACTAATTCAAGATCAGTTTCGATAGCGTTCTCATCCGGAGCGCTGAAGAACTGAACAGAGCTTGTTCCTGCTGGAGTAACGATCTCGGCAGTAGCCTGACCATTTCCTTCAGGTACGAAGTTGTACCATACACCGGCTGCACCATCAATGTTACAACCTGTTGGGTTTCCATTTTCCGTAGTTGCTCCAGGCATTTGCACACCAGGATCGGTATATGGGAATCCAATTTCATCCACGTCGATAGAGTTCACGATCATATCGTTTGGTGGAGGAACAATAGTACAGTTCATTTCGAATTCAAACGTACCGGTGGCACCTCCAAATCCGTGAACAAGGATGTAGTATGTTGTATTACCATCACTTTGGAAAGATACTTCAGATAGCAATCCACACGTATCGTCGTTACCTGCAACACATACCAGTCCTGCGCAGTCACCTTCATATACTGAAAGCTTGGTATCATAATCGAACGTGCTATTACACATAGTAACCGTAATGTCGGTAACCAGTCCCGTAGTATCGTCATAACGATACCATACACCTGGAGAAGTTACTCCGGTATCACAGAATGGCGCTACAAGATCGTCGATAGTCGCATTGATGGTCTGTCCTGAAACAGTTTCACCACAGCTAATGTCGATAGCGTCACCACACATGTCATTTGGCTCAGGATCAACACAAGTTACTTCAAGGCTGAAGTTACCGGAGCTGGATCCAAATCCTTCTACCATGATCAGGTACTCGGAAGTACCGTCAGAGAAGAACGTCAATTCAGACTGAAGTCCACACGAATCATCATTGGATGCTATCTCGGTTCCACCACAGGCATCAAATACGCGCAGCAGAGAATCGTAGTCTGTACCACCGTCACAGAGCGATAGGGTAACTATTTGTGCATCTCCATCACCCTGGAAGGAGAACCACTGATCGGGAGCCGGGTTACCTCCAGTGTCTGTATTCAGATCGGTATTCCCCGTAACAACATCATCACAATTGATCTCTGTAGCATTCTCACAAAGGTCGTTTGTTGGACATAGGGTCAGTGAGAACGAGTCTATTGTTCCGGTATCTCCACCGGCGTCATCACAAACTCGAAGAATCCAGTCTCCCATGATATCTTCACCGGCAAAGGCTGCTGCAAACGTTCCACCTTCGGGCTCGAATGTCCCGGTAAATGGTGCAGAAGCAGCAGTAATATCATCACCACCATCCTGGAATACAGTTCCTATGAAATCATCTCCGGAAGCACCGTTGTCTGTAGACAACTCAAGCTCTACTCCACCTGGAGAAACAAGCCACATATCAAGATCGGCTGTCCAGGTATGCGTAATATTTAATGTAACATTATCGATTTGGTGAGTCCCACCGATAACTCCTGCATCTGCAACAGTAACAGGGACGTCATTAGGTGCAGTAGCACAATCCGCTGTAGATGTACCCGCTCCGTCGATATC
This sequence comes from uncultured Aureitalea sp., assembly GCA_964614415.1. Taxonomy (GTDB): domain Bacteria; phylum Bacteroidota; class Bacteroidia; order Flavobacteriales; family Flavobacteriaceae; genus CAZTLE01. The sequence continues at coordinate 29,159 of CAZTLE010000013.1, forward strand.
AATTGGTAGTCCAACTGCATCATAAGTAGTACAATTATCTACACAAGTACCGTATTCGATCTGAGCGATCAACTCGGCATCAACTTGTGCAAGATCTTCCAGTTCCACGCTTACCACGGTCTCGGCAGCAATGAATCCAAAGAATACAGGTCCGGTAGATGTTACATCTACATTAAACGTATCAATGAGACCTCCGTTTCCGAAAAGTCGTACTTCAATGTTAGCTCCGGCCAACAGTGAGTACATATCGAAACCAGCACTGGTAACATCGTCGTTCGGGAAATTAATTATCGTATAATCTACGAAGGTGTTCGAACCGACTATATCATCCGCGTTGCCAAACTGCCCGGCTTCTGCATACACCGTACCGTTTCCGGGTGTATTCATTGTGATGGCAATTCCAGGCTGAATTTCACCGGCCGGATAGCAGGTTCCATCGCCATTTTCGTCTATAACATCACCACAACCCACAACTCCACCGGGTCCACCGGCAAAATCCTCAAGAGTAAGTGATGTGTTACAAGCTGATTGGAAATCGGCTCTCGTGGTAAACACCATTGTTGCCCCACGTGTTTGTCTGGTGATCACTGTGGGGGTAGTCTGTGTCTGGTTGACGTTTAATTCATACCCCGAGTTGATCAACTCCGAAAGCGTAGCGGCTTCCGAAGGTTGTACCTGTGCCTGCATCGTAAATGCAGCAAATAAGGCACAACAAATCACGAAAGTAATTTTTTTCATAATAAAATTTAATAAGGTTAATGACTGTAATAGAAGCTAAAGTATTCAAAAAAAACGGAATATAAAAACAAAAGAAGCCGCTCACAACTGCAAGCGGCTTCCCCAATTATATTGAAAAAAATTACTTCTTAATGATCTTGTAGGTGCCTACCTGACCATTAACGGAAGCTTTCATAATATAGGTTCCGGTTTGTAATCCGGACATGTCGATCTGCGACTGTGTCGCGTCGATCGTAACATTCATTACTTTCTGACCCAAAATGTTGAATACCTCTACGGCTTCGATCACATCTTTTGAGTTCAATTCCAATACATTGGATACCGGGTTTGGATAATAGTTGAATCCTTGGATCACCTGATCTCCAACACCCAAATTCGTACCGTCAATAGTGATATCTGTCGGTCCGCCCGTGTTCACTACAAATACATAGTAGGCTTGTCCTAATTGTGTATTGATAGTAGCGCTGGTTCCGGGAACACACTGGTTCTGACCTCCTGGTACCAATTCAAGATCGGTTTCAACAGCATTCTCATCAGGAGCGCTGAAGAACTGTACAGAGCTTACTCCTGCAGGAGAAACGATCTCTGCAGTAGCCTGTCCGTTACCTTCAGGTACGAAGTTGTACCATACACCGGCAGCACCGTCGATGTTACATCCTGTTGGATTTCCATTCTCTGTAGTAGCAGCCAAAGTAGCTACAAACGGATCAGTGTAAGGGAATCCAATCTCATCCACATCGATAGAGTTAACGATCATATCGTTAGGTGGAGGAAGAATAGTACAGCTCATTTCGAACTCGAAGTCACCGGTGGCGCCTCCAAATCCATGAACCAAAATATAATAAGTTGTGTTTCCGTCACTTGTAAAGTTTACTTCGGACAGCAATCCACAAGTATCATCGTTTCCAACTACACAAGTAAGTGGTGGTGCACCACAATCTCCTGTGTATACAGAAAGCTTGGTATCGTAGTCGAAAGGCCCGTTACACATAGTGATAGTGATATCGGTAGCCAGACCGCTAGTGTCATCATATACATACCATACACCTGGTGAAGTAACACCTGTGTCACAGAAAGGAGCTACGGTATCATCGATAGCTGCTCCTGTAGTCGTACCGTTTACTGTCTCACCGCACTCAACGGCGATAGCACCTGTACACTCGTCATTCAACAGACCTGGAATCTCGTTGAATCCAATGTCCATCATAAGGTCTGGTCCTGCTGAAAGTCCGCAAGTAGCACCGTCTGTCCAGGTTGTACAACCCAAACCGAATCCACCACCCGGGTTTTGCCATACGTAGGCACTTCCGTTTCCATCGGAAGCAGTGGTCCAGAACCACTGTCCACAACAGTTGAAGCCCATCTCGGCAACAGCACTTAGCCAGTACGTCTCACCTCCAATTAGCATCATACTACCTGTAAGGTCCAATGTAAAGTTACCGTCACCATCGGGATCTACAGCAGCTCCGGAGAAACTTTCAGTGTAGATCACTGTTCCTGGCAATCCGTTGTCATCGTCGTAAATGTTCAATACAACCATATTTGCAGGATCGGTTGGTAAACCGGCACCCGTACCTTCAATAGATACCTGACAAATAGTTGAGGCCATTTGAGCAGTTCCTGGCGCTATGAAATCATCGGCTGCCTCAGCATCGAAGTCGTCAAACGCAGCTTCGAAATCCTGGGATGGAAGACCGTTACCGGTACTTGCAGAGTTGGTGTAGTTCGGAAGAACTCCGTCACAAACACCACCACCACCGCCACCGCCTGTAGCAGTAACTTCAGCAGTAAATCCTGGGAAGTCAACAACGGCAGATGCTCTAAACTCAAAAGTCAAAGCTCCTGAAGTCCCTGAAAACATAGAAGAACCATTCGCCGCGATCATCCCGGGAAGGTCATCAACATTCTCATTGGCTCCTCCGGGACCTGAATCCCAAAGAACCGGTGCAGACGTGTCAACACCATCGTAAATGGCGAGCCAGTCAAAGTTTAGGAAGAGCTCATATTCGGTAAAGTTTACCTCAGTAGCTCCGTCCAGTGTCGTAGTTGTAATACAATCACAGTTCGGGTAATTTACACCTGGCCCTCCCGGATCGTACAAAAAGTCTCCAACAGCTACTACAAATGTTTCTGTAGCGCCCGCAGTAGGAATGATATCCACCTCGGGATTTCTGTTCTGCCATACGCTGTATCCGGACAACATACGGGACTCAGCCGGAGTAAACGGGTTTACCAGACTAGGCTCAGAAAAAGTGTTATTGGCCTTAATCTGGGTAACCTGTTCCGAAAGTGACAAAGCAGAACGGTTACTGTCAGCATACGCATCCAGTTCCCGTTGAATGTCATTTTGCTGCGCATAAGTACCTAAGAAGGCAAATGCAAACAACAAAGTCATTAAAGTAATTTTCTTCATAATTAATTGTTTATAATTAGTTACCTGAATTTAAAGTAGTCTAAAAACTACGAGATACGAAAAATATTCGATTATGTACTTTTTTTTGTCGATGAACGTAATTCTTCATTGTGATGAAAATAGAAAAGACCGTTAAATTTAATACCTTTTTCTCAATCCCGGTCACCTTATTTTTCGGAAGGTCTTATTGCTCCTCCTGAAAGGCATCCATCACCATTTCACTTACGCCCATATTGGAGAAACCTCCGTCATTGTAAAGGTTCTGAAGCGTTACTTTGCGGGTAAGATCACTAAACATGGCTACGGTGTAATTGGCACAATCAAGCGCCGAAGCATTTCCGAGCGGTGACATCTTTTCGGCATAGGAAATAAAACCATCGAAGCCTTTTACTCCCTGACCAGCCGTGGTAGGCGTGGGCGACTGAGAAATGGTATTTACACGCACCTTCTTGTCCCTTCCGAAGAAATACCCGAAACTGCGGGCAATGGACTCGAGATACGCTTTATTATCGGCCATATCATTGTAATCCGGAAAGACACGCTGGGCTGCCATATAGGTAAGTGCTACAATGCTCCCCCACTCGTTCATTGCATCCTGCTTGTACAACACGTGCATGGTTTTGTGAAAAGACAGAGCAGAAACATCCCATCCTTTATGAGTCCAGTCGTATTTGGATTCGGTGTAGTGTTTTCCTTTTCGCACGTTGATGGACATCCCAATGGAATGCAGCACGAAATCAAGTTTTCCACCCAGGATCTCTACCGACTTTTGCACCAGATTTTCCAGGTCCTCAACATTCGTTGCATCGGCAGGAATGATCTCCGAACCGGTAGCTTCAGCAAGATTATTGATCTGTCCCATTCGCATGGCAATAGGAGCATTCGTCAATACAAATTTTCCACCTTCTTCGTGCACGCGTTCGGCTGTTTTCCAGGCAATGGAATTTTCGTCCAACGCCCCAAAAATAATCCCTCGTTTTCCGGCCAGTAAATTATGCGCCATAGTTTCCTTTTTTGGTTTGAGTTATGTTGTGTAAAGATACACTAATTAAGTAATTCGCGGGCATGAGCCAGTGCCGCATCAGTGAGCTGATTACCACCAATCATCTGGGCGATCTCAACGATGCGTTCGTTGGACTCGAGTGTCTTCAAACGGGTCACGGTACTATCTTCTACATCCTCTTTGTACACTTTGATATGGTGGTTCCCTTTGGCCGCTATTTGCGGTAGGTGGGTAATGCTGAACAATTGCATAGACGCACTCATTTCTCCCATGATCCGGGCGATCTTGTGCGCGATTTCACCGGACACACCCGTATCGATCTCATCAAAAATCAGGGTCGGTAATTTCTTATACTGCGATAACACCGCTTTCACAGCCAGCATGATCCTGCTCAATTCACCTCCCGAGGCAACTTTTTTCAACGGGCCAAACGCCGTTCCCTTATTGGCCGTAAAGAGCAAATCCAGTGTATCCATCCCGCCACTGCGAAAATCATCCGTTGCTGTTAACTCAAAGTTGAATTGTGCATTCGGCAAGCCGAGTTCGAGGAGATAGTGTTCCAGTTTTTCCTTAAGGCCGGGAATCACGTCCCGCCTTTTTTCATGCAACTGTGCTGCACTATCCACTGCTTGCTGCCTTAGTTCACCCACCTGCATTTCGATCTCCTGAAGGCGGTGATCGATGGAAGTCGCATTTCCAATCTCGTCTTCCAGTTTGTCGCGCAATTTGACCAGTTCTTCTACCGAAGCCACTTTGTGCTTCTGCTGAAGCCTGTACAGCGTTTGTAGTTTTTCATTTACGGTGGCGAGCAATGCGGGGTCCGACTCTGTCATATCGAGGGACTGCTGCATGCTCTCGGAGAGATCCTCCATTTCAATAAGAGCACTGTTAAGGCGTTCCCACAACCCATCAAAGGTAGACGAAAACCCTCTTAGCTTACCCAGTATTATTCGAGCCTCCCTCGCCGTTTCCAGCGTTCCCGACGACTCCGACGTGAGGAGGCCGATAACATGCCCTAAAGATTCCTGAATTTCTTCTGAGTGGCTCAAAGTCTCATAAGACTCCTCCAACTCCTGTTGATCCATCGTATCGAGTTGGGCCTCTGCCAATTCATTAAACAAAAATGTATTGTAGTCCAATTCACGTGTAGCGCTCTCTTTAGTCGCCTGCAACTCCTCGTACATCTCCTTTGCCCGTCGGTAGGCTTCGCGCTGCTCCCGATAGGCCTCCAAGAGCAGGTCGTTTCCGGCCAGCGCATCCAATATTGTTAGTTGATATTCTTCGGAAGAAAGTATTAGGGTTTCATGCTGACTGTGGATGTCAACAAGGTGGGCGCCCAGGGCCTGTAACTGTGCGACGGTTACCGGGGAATCGTTTACAAATGCCCGCGACTTACCTCCCGGAAGAATTTCCCGCCGAACAATGGTATGAATGTCATAATCCAGATCATTGGCTTCAAAAACCGCTTCCAGATCATCCCTGGAAACGTCAAAGACAGCCTCGACGATGCATTTACGCTGCGGATCCCTGGCGCTGCTTAGATCGGCTCGTTTACCCAATAGCAAGGCCAAGGCACCCAGAAGAATCGACTTACCCGCTCCGGTTTCTCCCGTAATAATCGTGAGGCCGGAACCGAAGTCTACCTGAATGTCTTCGATAAGTGCATAATTCTTTATGGAAAGGTGTGTAATCACTGAAACAGCACGTGTAATTTAGTACGTCAACGGCTTACACTAAAGTAGGAGAGTTTTACAACTCCTGCAAGAAAAAAAGGTCCGATCTAAAACTTGATCTGCTGCCAGCTATTTCGCTTGGTGGGCGCTATTCGATTGAGGTTCTCTACCAATCGGGCAATGTCCACATTGGGACCACCGCTGTAAATGGACGCGATCTCATCGCTCTTTGCATCAAAGAAAGTTCGCAGCAAAAACGAATTAGGTCGCCGATCGTTAATTCGGCGAAGTCGCTCGATGGCGAGAATAATATTTAGCTTGGCATCTTTTGGATTCTGGCTCAAATTATCGATTCCCTTGCGGTGGTAATCGTATAATGCCGCGTGGTATTCACTGTAGACATTGGACAAGAGGGCATCGTTATAACGAAAACGCGATTGGGTACCATCGGTCGCTTTCCAGCCTCGAAAATTAGTTCCGGCCGCAGTATTTACAATTTGCTTGGCAGTTTGGAAGTACTCGATTCCTCCCTCCTCTTCAAAGGTAGCCGCATCCAATCCAATAATGGTATAGACGTGATACACAAGCACGGATACCAAATTGGAATCAAAGTTGTTCGGGTTGAAATTCAGTGGCTGAAATTCGGTATACTCAAAATTGAAGTTCCGGTCGTTGTAATTATATACGGGACTGTCATAGGTCGAATTGAAAGCCGGTCTCGATGACTGAATCTGCAGCGTGGCCGAAAAAGAGGTAGATTGGAAATCGGTCATAATAATGCTGAAATTACAGTCGATGCGCTCCTGATTCTTGTATTCCCTGTTCGTCCATTTGGTATTGTTGAGGAATTCGGTAAGTTCTTGTTGTAACGTCCTGAATACCTGTAAATTCGGAACTCCGGTTCTTTCGGCATCAATACTCACGGTTGCATTCAACTCCTGAGCTTGCAGGCCGGTTACCGAGGCAATTAGTGATATGAGAAGTAAAAATTTACGCATTGATCGCATGTGTAATGTGTTCTAAAATATCTACTGAGACTTCTTTCTTGGATTTAACTGGAAAAGGGATGACTTTATTGTCCCGGGTGATCAAAGTTACTTTGTTCGTTTCGGTCCCAAATCCTGCTCCCTCATCGTTCAACGAATTTAATACAATTAAATCTAAATTCTTTTTGGCGAGCTTGCTTTTTGCATTTTCGAGCTCATTTTCGGTTTCCAGTGCAAAACCAACCAAAAACTGCTCCTTTTTCGCCACTCCCAAAGAGGCTAAAATATCATCCGTCTTTTCAAGGGTTATGGTTAGTGAGGTGTCTTTCTTCTTAATCTTTTGATCGGCCACTTCCGCTGGGCGATAGTCGGCAACAGCGGCACTAAGTATGGCTATATCGATAGCTTCAAAATGTGCGTGGACAGCCTCGTACATCTCGCGGGCGGACGTTACTGAAACCACCTGGATCATGGCATGATCGGTTCGTAGGTTCACCGGACCTGAGACCAAAATTACTTCCGCGCCCTGATTGGCGGCTGCTTCGGCCAATGCATATCCCATCTTGCCACTAGAGTGATTCCCAATAAAGCGCACGGGGTCAATCGCTTCGTACGTGGGACCGGCCGTTATGAG
>CAZTLE010000014.1:0-34576 GCA_964614415.1 uncultured Aureitalea sp.
AAATTCCCGCTGCGTGGAATCGATCCATTTGGCGGGTAGAATACGGTAGTTATAGTTGCTCTGAAGCTGAAGTGCATTCGGGCAATTTTGTTTATGGACCTTGATGCCTTCATTCACTGTTACGAATCCAAACACGTCATCACCGGGAATAGGGTTGCAGCAATTGGCCATCTTATAGTCGAGTTTCTCCTCGTCCTTACCAAAGACCAACTGATCCAGTTTTTCGGTAATCTCATCCTTATTGACCTCATCAGGATTCCCGGGCTTTCGCATACGTCCGCGGAAAAGGCTCATGAAACGATTGTTTCGGGCGGCGGCAAAGTCCTTCAGTTTCTGATTGTCAATAATTCCGGCACCGACACGATAGAAGAGATCCAGACTCGTTTTCAGTTTGAAAAAGCCCACCAACTGATTCACCGTCTTCTCGTCCATGGTGATCTTTAGCGATTTGAGCTTCCGTGCCAGGACTACCTTGCCTTCCTCGGCAATTTGCTTTTTCTCGTCTTTTAGGGATGATTTGATCTTCGACCGCGCACGTCCCGTGGTAGCATAATCCAGCCAGTTGGCGGATGGCTTGGATTTATCGGAAGTCATAATCTCCACCTGATCCCCGCTCTTCAACTCATGGCTTAACGGTACGAGCTTACTGTTAACCTTGGCTCCGCGCGTATGCAGCCCCACTTCGGTATGAATGTGGAAAGCAAAATCCAGCGCGGTGGCACCTTTCGGAAGAGAATACAGATCTCCCTTGGGAGAGAAAACAAAGATTTCCTTGGAATAGAGGTTGAGTTTGAACTCTTCCACGAAGTCCACGGCACTGATCTCCGAATTCTCCAGGGTATCTTGCAATTTGTTCAACCAGTCATCCAGACCTTTTTCGTCCTTTTCCTTGTTTTTGTACTTATAATGCGCAGCATAGCCTTTTTCGGCAATTTCGTTCATGCGCTGGCTTCGTATCTGAACTTCCACCCAGCGCCCTTTGGGGCCCATGACAGTTATATGTAGGGCCTCATATCCGGTGGACTTGGGTGAGGAGATCCAATCGCGCAAACGCATCGGATTGGGTCGGAAGTGATCCGTTACGATCGAATAGATCTTCCAGGCCAGGAATTTCTCGTTATCCGGGGTGCTCTCATAGATGATCCGAACGGCAAATTTGTCATATACCTCATCGAAACTCACATTTTGAGCGACCATCTTTCGGCGGATGGAGTAAATGGACTTAGGTCGCCCCCTGATCTCGTATTTTAGCTTTTCAGCATTCAATGAATCCTGAATCACCTGCTTGAAATCATTGATATAGGCGTCCTGTTCTTCCTTACTCTCCTTGATCTTGTCAAGTATGTCGTTGTAGACTTCAGGCTCAGTGTATTTCAGGCCGAGGTCTTCCAACTCCGTCTTAATGTTATACAGACCGATACGATGTGCCAGAGGGGCATAGATGTATAGGGTTTCCGAAGCAATTTTAACCTGCTTTTGGGCAGGCATGGAATCCATCGTTTGCATATTGTGAAGCCGATCAGCAATCTTAATAATGATCACCCGGATGTCCTCGTTAAGTGTAAGTAACATCTTTCGGAAGTTCTCCGCCTGGAGCGAGACATCCATGTCTACCGACATGTTCGAAATCTTGGTCAGGCCATCCACAATGCGGGCTACGGTCTCGCCGAAAAGTTGTTCAAGATCATCAAGTGAATAGGAAGTATCCTCTACGACATCGTGAAGCAAAGCAGCCGCTATGGAGGTAGCATCCAGGCCGATCTCCGAAGCCACGATCTTGGCTACGGCGATAGGGTGGAACACATACGCTTCCCCTGACTTTCGACGCTGATCTTTATGTGCGTCGACAGCCACATCGAATGCACTCCGAATAAGCTTCTTGTCCTTCGGGGTAAGTGCACGATAACTAACCTTCAACAGTTCCTTGTACTGTTTGGCGAGTTCCTTCTTTTCAGCTTCAAGCGTTGCCTCAGTCATAGATTAAAAATACAATTTACCACTATAACTAACAACAAATTCTATGCCTTGACGAAATGGCAGTCTATTTCATCAAATTGCGGAATCGCTGCAACAAGGTCGGGTGGGAGTAATGAGCAAAAACGTAGGCCGGATGCGGTGTCAGGTTGCTTAAGTTGTTCTTGGACAGTTTTTTAAGAGCGCCAATTAAAGGTGCAGCTTTAAAGGTATTTTTGGCATAATTATCCGCCTGATACTCGAACTTACGCGATATGTAGTTCATAACAAGACCTGTAATTTCACTTATAGGACTGTAGAGGACACCGAAAGCAATAAGTCCGATATGAAATGAGGGTTGCGGTACATTAAGTGCTTCCGACAGCAGCGGATTTCCCACGAATAATGATAAAAGCCAAAGGGTAAAACCGGTAATGACCGTCGTTGCAAATAGGTTGATCAGGATATGCTTTCGTTTATAGTGTCCCACTTCATGAGCCAACACAGCCACAATTTCCTCTTCGTCCAGATCGTTGATGAGCGTATCGTACAGCGTAATGCGTTTTTCCCGCCCAAACCCCGAAAAATACGCATTGGCCTTTGTAGAGCGCTTCGAACCATCGATTACAAAGATATTGTCGAGCGCAAATCCAATACGCTTTGCATAGTCCTCGATCTGACTTCGCAAGTCATTTTCCGGTAGTGGCGTCTGTTTATTGAACAGGGGAACAATGAGTCTGGCATAAAACAGGTTCATAAAAAGTGAAAACAATGTAATGAGCCCCCAGGCATAGAGCCAGAAGTAGGTTCCGGTAGATTCATAGAACCAAACGATTAATGCACCCAGCACTCCGCCTATTACGACCAGCAGCAGCCATCCCTTTATTTTATCCAGAAGGAAGGTTTTGGGTGTTGTTTTGTTGAATCCGAATTTTTCTTCGATGACAAACGTTCGGTACCAGCTAAAGGGTGTGCTTAACAGATCACTCGCCAGGAAAATAATTCCAAAAAATGCCAGGGTGATCACTATAGTGTTTTCGGAAAAAGAGCGCGCCCAGGAGTCTACCAGTGCAAAGCCGTCAAAGAAGAAAAAAGCGAGGGTTGCAACCAGAGAAACTGTGGACGTGAAGAGTCCGAATCGATAATTGACTTTCTTGTATTCCTGGGACCGTTTGTATTCGGTTGGGTCATACACGTCCTTCAATTCATCCGGTATGGGGTCATTAAAATGGCGTGCATTCACAGCATCCAGTATTTTATCGATCACAAAACTTGCAACCAGTATGCCGATGATGAGGTAAAATAAGGTCTGTGGATCCATGCCGATGGTGAGAGCTAAGTTTTAAGTGTTGAGTTTTGAGTTTTGAGTGTTGAGTTTTGAATTTTAAGTTGTAAGTGTTGTGTGTTAAATTTTGAATTTGTCTCTATTCTCTATTCTCTATTCTCTATTCTCTATTCTCTGTTCTCTGTTCTCAAACTTTAGAATTCAAAATTCGTCATTCGTCATTCGTCATTCGTCATTCGTCATTCGAACCCTCTCTGTCTTTTGGCTTCAAAGATAAGAATTCCCGCTGCGACCGAAACATTCATCGAATCAATGGCTCCCTGCATGGGAATGATGATGTTTTGAGTGCTGTGTTCCCGCCATTCTGGTGATAATCCTTCCGATTCGGTACCAACTACAAGAGCACTGCCGTCGGTGTAGTCACAGGCATCATAGGGAACAGATGCCTGCAGGGCAGCACAATGAATAGCAATTTTTCTGTCCTTTAAATCGGCAATTATTTCCGAAGTACTTCCCGTGGCTACCTTATTGGTGAAAAGACACCCCAGGCTACTTCGAATGGTATTCGGATTGTAGAGATCGGTCGTAGGGTTGGCAATGATCACTGCGTCAAGGTTGGCTGCGTCGGCTGTACGAAGTAAGGCGCCCATATTTCCAGGCTTTTCGGGAGCTTCGGAGACGAGAATGAGCGGATTGGAGGGTAGCTTTAGTCCATCAAGTGAGTGATCCTGGGCACGAGCAATGGCAAGTACCCCCTGGGTGGAGCCTCTGTAGGCGAGTTTGTCATAAATTTCAGTAGTGATCTCGATAAATTCGGCGTCTGGAGCATTCTGCTTGAAGTACGTGAGATTCTTTTCTGAAATGATCTCCGGACACACCAGAATGGTCTCGAGGTGGTATCCACCTGCAAGTGCCAGTTTCGTTTCGCGGATCCCTTCTATTCCAAACAGCCCTGATTTCTTGCGCTCCCTGGATTTCACCCGAAGTGAATAGAACTGCTTGATGAGCGGATTATGAGGACTCGTAATCACTTTTAGCATGTTGCAAAGATATAAAGGCGAATTCTGAGTTCTTAGGATTTTTTCTTCGTCGTGTTAAGGTTTCCGAAATTTGTTCGACCAACGGGCAAAGAAACCATTTGAAAAATCCATCATGAAAAAACTAGCCGTACTATTGTTTGCGCTCATACTTGTCGTAGCGTGCAAGGAAAAAACACAAACCGATACCGAATCCCTTTCCGAAGCAAAAACCGAGATGGAGACCAGGGAAGTCTCCAAAAGCTATCCTGAAGCCGTTGCCGGCATCTTTGATGCTCATGGCGGTATTGACCACTGGAATGCCATGAATTCCCTGCAGTTCAAGTTTGAAGGACGCTCCGGGACCGAGATGAACACAGTATCCCTAAAGGATCGCCGTTCGTTGGTTGAAACCGATGCCTGGGCGATTGGGAACGACGGAGCCAATGTTTGGCTGGACGTTAAAGAAGGGGAATACAAAGGCAACGCCCGATTCTATCACAATCTCTTCTTTTACTTTTACGCCATGCCGTTTATTGTGGCGGACGACGGAATCACGTATTCGGACGTAGAAGCTACCGAATTACCCGACGGAACGTATCCTGGTGTTAAGATCTCTTACGGCGCCGGAGTAGGAGATTCTCCGGAAGACGAATACATCATTTTCTATGATCCCGATACACACGCTATGAAGTGGTTGGGGTATACGGTAACCTATAATACGGGTGAGAAGAGCGAGAAATGGAATTACATCAAGTACGACGAATGGAACGAAGTCAACGGTCTTGTCCTGCCCAAAAAGCTCGCCTGGTACAATGTGGAAGAAGGTGCACCGACAACTGAGCGTAATGCCATGGAAATGGAAACAGTTTCCATCAATGAGAGCAATGTTGACGACAGTATCTTTGCTATGCGCGAAGGAGCACAGGCGGTCGAGAAATAGGACATTTCAGACAAATATAAATTAAGAGCAGCCCTAGGGCTGCTTTTTTATTGGCGTAAACTTTCAGCGGGGTTTACTCTTGATAGGTATTAATATCTATCTTTAAAATGTCATAAAACCGTCAACCATGAAAAGAGCGTTACTACTCCTTGTCCCTTCCTTATTCATTTTGCTGAGTTGTTCTAGTGATGATGCCCCTGTGCCATTTGAAAACCAGGAGCCGGGAACCATTCGCTATACGATCAATGGTGTTGAATACGTCTTGCATGAGGATGATTTTGAAGCCAAAACCTGTTTTGATGCGTGTTACTTTGACTCCCAGATTCCCTGGCTGATCGTAGGGGCGTTTAATCCGGCAGACAATACTTTTTTAACGATTTCGACAAACCAAATTGAAATAGGTACTTACGATCTGGGCCAAACAATGAGTACGCAGTCTAACTCATGTATGACTTTTGGGTCCTATGGCTTCAACGAGGACGAGGCTGAAGATCATTTTTTTAGCCACAGTGATATAGGGGGCTCAGGCTTTGTAGAGATCATGCAGTTCGACCCGTTTGCCGAACTCACTTCCGGATTATTTGAATTCACGGCCATAAATGGATCGGGAGAAAGTGTCACCGTGTCCAACGGAAGCTTTTATATGTTGGATTTGGATACCTTTAGTGCTTGCCTGTCATTCGAGTTTTAAAACTGTTTATTGAAAAATAAATTTCAACATGCATAAGTTAGCGATATACTTCTTTTTCTTTGGCCTTTTGTTGGGATGTTCAACGAGCGATCAGATAGAGGAACCGGATATGGAGCCTCAGGAGAATATTTTCGATGGAAATATTTGGCTTCAGACCCAACAAGAAGTAGATGATTTCGGTGCGGAACAATATACTGTCGTAACCGGTTATGTTTGGATTGCCGGTGAGGACATCGTTTCCCTGGCTCCTCTCAACACCTTGATTCACGTAGATCGATTCATTATTGAGTTTTCTCCTGGCCTTACTTCTCTGGAAGGCCTTAACAGTGTAGAACAGGTTAGAAGCATTTCAATTCACTATTGCGATGGTCTTACGTCGTTATCCGGGCTTGAGGGGCTCACTACGATTAAACCGTTGGATTTTAGCACATCGAATTTCAGCTGGATAAGTTTATTTAAAAATAGCAATCTCGCCTCTATTGCCGCTCTTTCAAATTTGACCTATGCTCAGGGAATACGCATTACCACAAACAATGCACTTACAAGTCTTGACGGACTTCAGAATGTGGCGGAAATGAATGGTGTGTATCCGGATACAACCCCAGGCGTCATCATAGGTGGCAGCATATTGGTGAATAGTGAAAATGAAGGCAATCTAAGCCTGACTGATTTTTGCGCCCTGACCACCCTTTTCTCAAACGGGAGTTTTAATCCGGATTGGTATTACTATGGCGAAAATGCATACAATCCGTCTTTTGAGGACATAATTAACGGCGACTGCAGCCTATAAAAAACCCACGCTCTTAACAAGCACGGGTTTTCTAATAATGAATGTCGAATTAAGAATTTCGAATGATGAAGTAGGACTGTCAGCTTCAGGCCCGAACCCTTCGACTTCGATACATCCTCCTGCACTTCGTTACGTCGGACACTCAGTCTTCGGTCTTCCAGCTTCAGGCCTCCAACTTCAATCTTCACATTACTCCCTCGAATACTTCTCCATATAACGTTTCCACAATTCGGTTTGATGGGTTTCCAATGAGATCTGGCGACCATCGATAAACGCGTGGGTAAGTTGATTGGTACGCATATCCAATGCATCGCCTTCCGAAACGAACAAGGTAGCACTCTTACCTACCTCCAGGGTGCCATACTTGTCATCAATTCCAAGTATTTGTGCCGTGTTTCCGGTAATGAGTTGCAGCGCGACTTCCTTATCCAGTCCCTGGCCTACAACCTGTCCGGCGTAGAAGGGGAGATTACGCGTTTGGAAATTGGACATATTGGCGTTTTGAATTCCCACCATTAGTCCACCGTCTACCAGTAGCTTAGGCAGTTTGTAGGGGAGGTCGTAGTCGTCGTCGTCCCTGAACGGACGTGAGTGGGTGTGCATGACCAACACCGGAATATTATTTTGGTTTAAGAATGGAATGATCTTATAGGCCTCATATCCGCCTACCAAAACAATACTCGAGACTCCGTTTTCCTTTGCCGCAGTAATTGCGTCGATGATCTCCTTTTCTCCCTGAGCGTATACATAGAGTTTCTTAGAGCCATCAAAAAGCCCTTGCATAGCTTTGAAGGCCTCATTCTCCGATTCGGCCGAAGCTTTTCCATACGCTTTTGCGTTAGCCATGTAACTCTTAATTTCTCCGGTCTCTTTGGAGTAGTTCTTATTGGGCTGCCATCCTCTCGGTTCTCCCAACCACCAACGGCCTCTGCGGAAGCTGTTTGGCCAGTGCAAGTGGATACCGTCATCAACCTTTATGGCCGCATCTTCCCAGTTCCAGGCATCAAATTGTACAATAGAGGAAGTTCCCGAGATGGTGCCTCCTTGAGGCGCAATCTGCCCCAGAAGCACGCCGTTAGGCCGCATACTTTCTACTACCTTACTTTCGGCATTATAAGCGATCAAACTGCGAATGTTCGGGATCATATCCCCAATCTCGTCCTGATCATTACTGGCGCGTACTGCGTTCACTTCTACCAGTCCAAGTGATTTGGCCGGTGCAATGAATCCGGGATATACATCCTTACCGCTGGCATCGACCACAGTTCCTTTCGTGGCCGTTCCTGAGTTTCCTATGGCGGTAATAATACCGTTTTCAAATACGATAACGCTGTTCTCAATAACGGTTCCGTCACCCACATGAGCTGTTGCTCCGGTGATTGTAATCGCTCCACTTTGTGTTGGAGCCGGGGTCTGTTGCCCCCAGGCCGTAAGTCCTAAACTAACGGCCAATACGATAATAAGTTGTTGCATTTTTTTCATGACAATTAGTTTAAAGAATCACAATGGAATTCACGATTTTCTTTGCGTTTTGGTGGCTGAGTCTTACTACCGCCATTCTTGGCGTCCATCATCATTTTCATCAATTTATTGCGTTCCACCTTCATCGCCTGTCGATTGGCTTTATCCTGATTGAGGTCAAAGTAGACCGCCCCCTCTATAATGGTTTTCTCAGCCTTGGCGTACACCGACATAGGATGGTCGCTCCACAGGACCAGATCGGCATCTTTTCCTTCTTTAATACTTCCTACACGGTCGTCAATGCGAAGTAATATTGCCGGATTGATGGTAACCATCTTCCAGGCTTCCTCCTCACTCATACCACCGTACTTAACTCCCTTGGCTGCTTCCTGATTGAGGCGTCGGGACATTTCGCTGTCATCACTATTGATAGCAACGGTGACTCCCTGACTGGCCATAATAGCCGCGTTGTAAGGAATGGCATCGTTTACTTCAAACTTGTAGGCCCACCAATCACTAAAGGTCGAACCGCCTACGCCATGAGCCGCCATCTTATCGGCCAACTTATAGCCTTCCAGTATGTGCGTAAAGGTGTTGACACGGAAATCGAAACGCTCGGCTACTTTCATCAACATGTTGATCTCGCTTTGTACGTAGGAATGACAGCTAATAAAACGTTCCCCGTTGAGGATTTCGGCAATTACTTCCATTTCTTCATCATAACGATACGACTGTCCGCTTTTCTTTCTGGCATCGTATTCTCTGGCCCGATTGAAGTAATTTACAAATACCTGTTCCACTCCCATTCGGGTTTGTGGGAAACGGCTGAAACTTTGCCAGTTGGATTGTTTTACGTTCTCACCCAGGGCAAATTTTATGAACTTCGGTGAGTTGTCATAAATAAGCTCGTCGGCCGATCCACCCCATTTCAATTTCAGGATCGCTGATCTTCCTCCGATAGGGTTAGCCGATCCATGCAAGACCTGAATGGAAGTGACCCCACCGGCCAGATTGCGATAGATGCCAATATCTTCCGGATCAACGACGTCTTCTATGGAAACTTCAGCAGAGGAATTATGTCCTGCTTCATTGATCGACAATGCTGCAATATGAGAATGTTCGTCGATTACTCCTGCTGTAAGATGCTTTCCTGTTGCATCAATAACAGTAGCGCCACCTGCACTTAGGTTCGTACCTATCCGGGCGATTTTTCCATCGCGAACCAAAACATCGGTATTCTCAAGTATCCCCGCGTCCTCACCAGTCCAGACCGTGGCATTCCTGAAAAGCATATTTTGAGACCGGGGCTTGCTTTTAAATCCATACCCTACATTAGGATAGGTGACGGGAACTACCTCGGGGGCTTCTTTTGTATCATCTCCGTCCTTCTTTTTAGCTTCGTGATCTCCTTTTTTTACGGCAATAAAGGAGGTCTCGTTGCCATTAGGTAATACCAACCGGCCGTTAATGTTGTTACTTACTGAAGTCACGATAGCCGTTGTTCTGTATGTTTCGGAATTGGCTTCATCGGTAAACGAAAGGCTAATCCAGTTATCCTTGTAGGTTACTTTAGAAGGGTATTTGGTTTCTCCGATGGAAACTTCAGATTTCATTTTACTCACTTCTCCGGAAAGTTTCAGATCGTAGTTCTTACCTCCGGCCGTAAGTGTGTAGGTTCCGCGAATATCCTTCTGATCTTTATCGTTAATCACATTCTTCGTTCCCTGAACCCAGTTTTCGTAAAGTGTAGTCCCTTTATCAAAAATATCCCCGGAGGTGATAAGGAAATTGGCGTAGCGGCCATTCTGAAGGCTTCCTATTTGATCACTCTGCCCTAGCTGTCTTGCGGGAACGGTTGTCAGCGCTTCAAGGGCTACCTGCTTATCCAGCCCATATTCAATGGCTTTCATCAATTTAGCTTTCAGGTCACCTGCTTTTTTCAACTCATGCGTTGTAATAGAGAAAGAAACTCCGTTGTCCGAGAGTACTTTTGGATTCATAGGTGCCTGATTCCATTCACGCATATCTGCCAGCGAAATGTATCCTGCCATATAGGGGTTGCTTACGTCGAACGCATCCGGGAAGTTCACCGGAATGATGTATTCCGCATTGGTATTCTTAATATCCTGAATGGCCTCGTACTCGTCTCCGCCACCTACAATGACATAGTTAATTCCGAAGCGATCTCCAATTTTATCAGCACGAAGGTTATTGTCTTTACTTCCGGCCTCGAAAAATGAGATAAGACCGCGATTATCGATTAGGGCTTCGAGTGAGCGGTCCTTGGTATTAGAATTTCCTTTGGAATACCAGTCCGCATCGTGGTACATCTGTCGTAACAGTGCCATGGAACCCATGAGTGAAGTAGGGTAGGACTGTCTGCTGGCGACACTTTTAGAAAAGCTGAAGAACTGTCCGGAAGTGTCTTCCAGGATACGATCGGCATCCCCGCCGGAGTCGTTTAAAGCTACCAGGACACCCGTTCCTCTGGCGATACCATCATGTATGTGAGTATTGACCACACCAAATCCGGCCTTTCTAAGCTCTCCGGCTTTCTTTGAGTCATATTTGAACTTGCTTATTGCATGATTTTCGGGCATGATATGGTCGTTCCAATAGAAACCTTCCCGCGAAGCATTGTATTGAGGGGATCGTCCCTGCCCGGGTGCTCGTTTTGGCTTTTCAACACCAAATCCCGAATAAGGTTCAATAAACGAAGGGTAGATATACTTTCCTTCCAGATCGATAGTAACCGCATTACCCGGAATGGAAACAGACCTTCCGGCCGAAACCACTTTTCCGTCTCTTATGAGAAGAGTACCATTCGTAATTACCTGGGTAGGTGTTACATAGATTGTAGCGTTGGTAAAGGCTGTGTAGTTGTTGTTCTTTTCTTTGACGCCGTCATTATCGGGGAAATAATCCTGGGCGAACATGAAGTGCATGCTAAACAGCAAAATGAGTAGAGGAATTTTTTTCATCAGCGTTGAGTTTAAAGGAATCTAAAGATAGTGAGTTTTTGGTGTTTGGATCGCCGGGGGCCTTTCTTTAACAGATTACCGAAGGCAATACTGTCCTTATGGAAAAGTAATACTACCTATTTCAAAACTTCTTTATAAGGGATGTGTCAAAGCCAAAATTATATACGTGTTTTAAGATTCTCCATTGGTCGAATGAGATTAACCTGTGGTGGATTATTCCATTTGGAAATGAGTTGGTACACATAATTTCGACCATCAAGGAAGCCGAAAATTGAATAGAGTAGGTAAAATTAAACTTAGTGTATTATGTTACACATTTCTCAGGGGACCAGTTCTCCACAGACGAATCAGAGCGATTGGACGAATTACTTAACCAATAATAACCCAATTGCAGGAATTAGAATTGACGTTGACACAAGCAACTGTGGTTTTACAGCAACTCCACATTACCTGGTATCCATAGAAGGAACCGGAGGCTGGCAATGGCATTTAAACGGACTGAACTGTTTATACAATGTTACTCAAAACGGGTTTACGGTATACCTAAGGTGGACGGATGAACCGAATTCGAACATACCTTATGGCAGCACCAATGAACCAAACCCATTGCGCGTGCAAACGGCAATTGACAAGAACTGGGTTCTAAAATGGACCGGGATACAAACTGAAAATTGCTAGAAGATCCGAGAACGATAAGCAATTACGTTTTCAAAAAACAATGGCAGCAGAAATTTAGGTTTTCGGATTTCTGTTGCTTTTGTTGACTCGTTACCGGTTTAAGACCGATACTTGATTAATTAATATTGGCCTTTTCGAATGAGGTGCGAACAATAGAAAGTATGCCTAAAACGGCCGGTCCTCAAAGTAGTTCACCACCAGCGCTACCATATAGCTGTAGCTCATGATACCCTTGGATTGGTTGTTCGCTTTGAGGAATTGATCCCAGAAACTTTTGGAGAGATCCTCCAGCGGGTTGGCATAGGACGCCCAGAAATCCCGCATTTCCTTATAACTTTTAAGTATGCCCGGATTCACAGTTTTCAGGATCTCCTGATAGGTGTCCATATCCCTTCTGGCGATCTCATTGATGCAGTAGCGCAAGGCGAATATATAACCGGTGTACTGAATGTACGGGTCTTCGTTATGTAGTGTGGCAAGTGTAGCAATAAAGTTAGCCTCGTTCTCGGCTGCGTATCCTATCTGATGGGCCTGTTCATGGCAGGCGACTACAGGAAACTTATAAGTCTTAATAAGGTTATTCACCTGTGCTTCTCCTGAAAACGGATTGTAATAACCGCTGTAACCCATATAGGTAAGGCCCAAACTCCAACCACTCTTTTTAATACTTCTGGGAGAATAGGCAAGATTAGGGAACTCTTTGGCGAGATTGGTATAACCGTCAATGGATTTCTTAAAGATCTCCTGTTGGGTATAAGGCAATTCAATTTTCACCGAATCGGGAAAGCCAAGCTGCCGGTGCATCTCATTGGATTTAGCGATGAGTCGCTCCGTAGTGCTAATGAGCTCTTCAGTAGTGTAATCCCGGTTGAGCCCCAAAGACTGATGCAGCGGAACACGGTAATAATTAAAGCCCCAAAGCAGGTTGAACACAAAATACACAATGGAAACCGTTGCCGCGATCTCCAGGAGAAAAGCCCGCGGTGCCGTACGTATTTTTCGAATGTTGAGAATGATCCATCGCAACGCGAGCACCCCCATGAGCGGATAGAATACATCTCCAATGGAAAACGGAATCCATCCAAACAAGTACCGGGACATTTTAGACAGCAGCGGATATATTCCCATGCTGTAATAGGTTTCGACGAACTGCGGGAAATTTTTTAGAATTTGTAATGCGAAGTACTGTACAGGCAGTAGGATTGCCAGAATGATTCGGGTTCGTCTTCTCATACGCCAAACATACAAATAATTCTTTATGATATTTTCTATGACCATGGGAAAGGGTTAGTTTTGCAGAAAACCCTTCGTTTAATTACAACTTAGATATAATGAGTCAGGAAATTCGTCAATTGGAACCGCAATCTATTTGGAACTTTTTTTCCGATTTAAATGCTGTCCCGAGGGCTTCCAAAAAGGAAGAAAGAGTCATTGCTTTCATGAAAGATTTTGGTAACCGGTTGGGTCTTGAAACCTTCGAGGACGAAGTAGGCAACGTGATCATAAGGAAACCGGCTACCGCGGGAATGGAAGATCGAAAAACAGTAGTGATGCAGTCCCACCTGGACATGGTGCATCAGAAGAACAGTGATACCGATTTCGATTTTGACACACAGGGAATTGAGATGTTTATCGATGGCGATTGGGTACGTGCCAGGGGAACAACTCTTGGAGCCGACAATGGCCTGGGTGTGGCGACGATCATGGCTGTCCTGGCGAGTGATTCCCTCGAGCATCCTGCTATAGAAGCCTTGTTTACGATCGATGAAGAAACAGGTATGACCGGTGCCATGGGACTTAAGGGCGGTATTCTGCAAGGTGAGATATTACTGAATCTGGATACTGAAGAAGATGATGAGATTGGTGTTGGCTGTGCGGGTGGTGTGGATATCACTGCGTCCCGAACCTACCAGGAAGTTTCAGCTCCCGGGAATGCTGAAGGCTATCAGATCACGTTGAAAGGCCTTCAGGGTGGGCATAGCGGGATGGACATCCATAAGGGATTGGGTAATTCGAATAAACTTATGAATCGGCTGCTGCACAGCGTTACTAACCTCGCTGCACTTTCAAGCCTGCACGGGGGAAGTTTGCGTAATGCCATTCCAAGGGAGAGCGAAGCAGTGCTTGCCGTGCCCACAGATAAGGTGGGTGACTTTTCAAGCGCTTTGCAAACCGTAATTACTGAGATCAAAGAAGAGTTCAGGTTGATTGAACCGGAACTTGAGATATCCATCGAGACCTGTAAAGCACCGGACAATGTGATGAGCGATTCAGATTTTTCTGACTTCACCAGAACCATGTACGCCGCTCATAACGGTGTTTATAGAATGAGCCCGGCGATTGCGGACCTTGTTGAGACATCCAATAATATAGCAAGAGTTACCGTAGAAACGGGAAATATTAAGATAGAGTGTTTGACCCGTTCTTCGGTAGAATCGTCCAAAACGGACCTCGCACATACTTTGAAGTCGGCTTTTGAACTATTCGACTGCAATGTTACTTTAACGGGCAGTTACCCGGGATGGGCACCCAATATGGACAGCCCCATTCTCAAAGTACTTGACGAGCTTTACGAGCAATTGAACGGCCAAAAAGCAAATGTGGCTGCCTGCCACGCCGGACTTGAGTGCGGAATTCTTGGACAGAACTATCCCGGTATGGATATGATCTCTTTTGGGCCCACGATCAAAGGAGCGCATTCGCCCGATGAGCGAGCGAGTATTTCTTCACTGAAGAAGTTTTGGAGCTTCGTTATCGAGATTCTAAAGAACATTCCGAGAAAATAAAAAAAGCCTCTTCATCTGAAGAGGCTTTTTAGTTCTTACTATAGTTGTCTGCTACTGAATTCCCACTAATTCCAGCTCAAAGATAAGATCTGTATTCGGTGGAATAACCGATCCGCGACCGGTGGCACCGTAGCCCAGGTGTGAAGGGATGAACAATGTTGTTCTATCGCCCACACTCATCATAAGCATAGCTTCGCGGAAACCAGGTATCATCTGAGCCTGTGGGCTGTATTGAGCTACCATAGGCTGATACGGATTTCCATTTTCCAGCGCCTCGTATTTTTCGGCTACTTCACGTCTCGTAGTGTAAAAAAGGTCACCGTTTGTAAAGTATCCGGTGCAGTGTACAAGCACCATAGCGCCTTCGTTGGGTTTCATACCCTTACCGCGCTGATTCCAGTACAATTTAAGGCCGGATTCGGTTTCTTCCGCCTGATCCGCAAACGGCTGAAGTGCTTCGGTTGTCGCTTTAGCTACGCCGGCTAAACGCTCCAACTTTTCCTGTTTCCGCTGCTCAATCATTTCCATTTCAGTAGTAAACGAAGGTACTTCCACATTTCCTTTTCGTATGATATTTACTTCCTCCATTACTACAACATCCAACGGCTTGTCAGAACTATCAGTATCGGTAACACTAATGGAGTCAACTACTGCCTGGCCTATTACGATTTCACCGAAAACGGAATGACGGTTATTCAACCATGGAGTTGGCTTTACCGTAACAAAGAACTGACTTCCGTTCATATCGGGACCTCCGTTCGCCATAGACAGGATTCCTTTGCGGTCGTGTTTCAAATCGTCCACAAATTCATCCGGGAACGTATATCCGGGTCCGCCACGTCCGTTGGCCAGAGGGTCACCTCCCTGTATCATGAAATCCTCCATGACACGGTGGAAGGTAAGGCCATTGTAATAAGGCTTACCCGCAAATGAACTATCCATCATTTGGTGAGTACCTTCGGCCAGTTCGATAAAGTTGGCAACGGTTAGGGGAGTCTTTTCGTTATACAGTTTAGCTACAAAAGTTCCCATATTGGTTTTGAATTCGGCATACACCCCGTCTTCCAGATCGGGATATTTATCCTGGCAACTGCCAACAGCCAATGGAAGGCATAAAAGTAGAACTGCGATTGTTTTCATAGAATTTTCAATAATTAATTTTCTTGTATTAGCTCAATGGATCGAAGGGTCACGGTGCTTTGCACCGGAATATTTGTCCCAAGTTTGTTTTCAATACCGTAGTAACCGTAGGCTTTATAGGACGGGAAAAGAAAAGTGACGGTTTCACCGACCTTCATTAGTTTCAGCCCGTCCCGAAGCCCCGAAATGAGCTCCTGGTTGGTCTGGTCAATAATATAATTTTGAAGTCCCGTTTCCGCCTCGGAAAGTATTACCCGGCCACTAAGGTCTTTAATGTCATAGGTAAAGGTTATCTGATCTCCAAAAACAGGGGTGCGCGTGGTGAGGGTGTCTTTTTGATTGTAGTAGTACCAAAAACCGCTCTCCGAAGCCACATATTCGACATCCGGATTGGAATCCATGATCTCGGTGATGACTCTTTCTTCCTGCTCGTAAATGGCTTTGTTGCGTTCGGCAGACTCTTTTATGAAGCTGCCTGAAGTTTGTTTTACCGGTCTTCTGGCATCAGGGCTCTTGCAAGACGCGGCGAAAAGAAGGCAAAAACAGACGTAAAGTATGCTACGAAGCATGGATCAGGGCATTTTTATAGTCCGGCAATATAGCAATAAATTCAGTAATGGTAGTGCTAAGATTTTGTGAACTTCTGCCGCCTGCGGCGTTGGTATGCCCACCTCCGCTGTAATGATTTCTGGCGAATTCGTTCACCGAAAAATTTCCCTTACTTCGGAAGGAGATCTTAACAATGTCGTCTTTTTTGTTTTCAATAAAGATGACTGCAAACACCACATTCTTAACGGACAAGGCATAATTTACAAAGCCTTCCGTGTCACCTTTTTTGAAATTGTGATCGTCCAAATCCTTCTGAGATAAGGCGATATAGGCAGTTCGGTATTGTGAAAGGATAGTGAGATTATTAAGCGCAACCCCCAGAAGTTTTAGTCGGTCGACACTATTGGTATCGTATACCTGCTGATGGATGAGTTCATTTTGTGCACCTTTTTCAATAAGATGGGCGACCACCCTGTGCGTGGTAGCCGATGCCGAAAAGCGAAACGATCCTCCGGTATCAGTCATAATTCCAGTGTACAAACAGGTCGCAATGGTGCCCGAAATCGCGGCGGTTGCCTCCAGGGCATCGATAAAGTGGTACACCATCTCGGATGTTGAACACATAGACACGTCGCTGTAGGTCGCTACGGCATAGTCATCCGGTTGCTGATGGTGATCGATCATAACGAAATCGGCGGTTGCCGCTTCAAGCAACGGGTGCAGGTCTCCGGTACGATTGAGTGCGTTGAAATCCAGGGTGAAGATAACATCGGCTTTCTCAATAGCCGCACTTCCCGCAGCATTGTCCTTTTCATAAATAACAACGGCGTCGGTTCCGGGGAGCCACTTCAGGAAACCGGGATAATCGTTGGGCATAACCACCGTAACCGAATGTCCAGAATCACTTAAAAAATATCCCAGCCCAAGACAGGATCCCACCGCATCACCGTCCGGGTTCTTATGTCCTACAACTACTATGTTCTTAGGGGATTTTAGCAGCTCTTTAACTACTGCCGTTGTTTCTTTGTTCATACGAGTGCGAAGATACAATTTCTTAACGTCTATGTACCACCAATTGTATATTTTTGAAGAACAACAATAACCATCCTCATGAAGTCATTTTACCTGTTTTTTGTACTACTATTACTAACAACTTCCTGCAAGAAAAAAACGCCGGTCGGCGAAACTCAAAAAGAAGAAATCACAGTAAGTGAGAAGAGTGCCGATTTCACCCTGGTCTTTGCGAGTTGCAGTGATCAGGACCGTGAACAACCCCTGTGGGAACCCATCCTGGAAATGAAACCTGATCTGTTTATATGGGGCGGGGACAACATTTACGCGGATACCGATGATATGGCCAAAATGAAGGCCGACTATGATAAGGCCCTGGCGGATCCCGGTTATGCCCGTCTGGCGGCATCCACAAAGATTACGGGCACCTGGGACGATCACGACTTCGGAAAGAACGATGCCGGTATGGAGTGGGACAAGAAATGGGAAGCGCAGCAGCTGGCCCTGGACTTCCTGGGCGCTTCCGAAGATGATCCCAGAAGAACACGAGAGGGGCTGTATGCTTCGGAAGTTCACGAGACCGACGCGGGAAGCATCAAGTTCATATTGTTGGATACCCGTTATTTTAGATCCTCGCTGAAGCAAAGTGAGATAGAAGGGAGGCGTTATGACTCCTGGACCACGGAAGAAGGTGGTGATATGTTAGGGGATGCCCAATGGACCTGGCTGGAGGAAGAGTTAAAAGATGATGCGCACGACTTTACCGTTATTGTGAGTAGCGTGCAATTCCTGAATGACGGCCATGGTTGGGAGAAATGGGGAAATATGCCTTCGGAAATGACTCGAATGTATGATGCGCTTACCAACGCCAAAGCAAGGAATATTTTCTTCCTCTCCGGAGATCGGCATATGGCCGAAGTCTCGGTGAACGCTGATGCCGGTCTCGGATATCCGTTGGTGGATTTCACTTCCAGCGGACTCACACACACCTGGATTGATGGAGCCACCGAAGGAAATGAATACCGGGTGAGCAACGTCGTAAAACGACTGAATTACGGTCTCATACTTTTCGATTTTGAATCCATGGAAGTGACCTTTCAGATTCGCGGTGAGGATAATTTTCTCTATGAAGAATTTCAGCAGAAATATTAAACAATGGTTAATTCGGTTTTTGGGAAGGCGTTCTGTTTCAGAAGCAAAAAAATAAACTTACTTTTGCAGCAAATTTTGAAAAACCCATGAGAACAGATAGAACGTTTACTATGCTTAAACCCGATAGTGTTGAAAAAGGACATATCGGTGCTATTCTTGAAAAAATTACAGCGGCCGGCTTTAAGATCGTGGCTATGAAGCTAACTCAGATGACGCAGGATGACGCCAAAGAATTTTATGCGATCCACAAGGAGCGCCCGTTTTTCGGTGAGTTGGTGGAGTACATGACACGAGGCCCTATTGTAGCTGCCATCCTTGAGAAGGAGAATGCAGTTGAGGATTTCCGGACCTTGATTGGAGCGACCAATCCGGAAGAGGCGGCCGAAGGAACTATTAGAAAGTTGTATGCGGCTTCAATCGGTGAAAATGCGGTTCACGGAAGTGATAGCGATGAGAACGCAGCTATTGAAGGCGCTTTCCACTTTTCAGGAAGAGACACTTTCTAGTCTGTCGAAATAAGATATTGTTAAGAAGGCTCGTCGATTGACGGGCCTTTTTTATTACCGAAGCACCACCTTTGTGATGAGTTCCTTACCTAAGGCCTCGTTGAGCAAACGAACGATCTTCTCCTTGCCATAGCTCAATTCCTCGCGTAGTACGGAGGAGCTGAGTTGCACGTGAAGCACACCTCCATCCAGTGTTACTCCAGTGGTGTAACCCGAAATGGCCGGCCCCATAACCTCATGCCATGCATCTTTCGCCGTAACCTTATCCAGACCACGATCTAATCGATTGGTTGCAATAAAGTCCTTGAGGGCATCTCCCAGGGAGGTATGTTCTCGTTTTCGTTTTGACATAAGATTACAAATCGTAGCGCTTATACACAAAGATACGGCCATTCTTTCCCCGAACGCGAAGTTCATCGGCGTCGACATTGATAACCGTTTCCTTCCAACTGTCGAACTCAGTATTCCGGTAGAATCTCAGACTGTCTTCCTCGGCCGTAATAATGAAGGTTTCTTCGGAAGTTGTTTTCCCGAAACCACCTGAAGGCATAGGGACTACCTTCTTCCGGGTGGCCTGTTTTCCCTCAACTTCGATATGATCAATTGTGATGCGGCTGCCGTATTCTTTGGAAGTACCATCAGGTAGAATGACTTCTTTGATCTCCCAAAAGCCATTGATGTATTTTATGTTCTCCTCAGGATCGGGTTTGTTACTGCATGAAACCGTTGTAATTGCAATAAGCATACACATTAACAATATCCGGAAGCCGTTTCTTTCGTGCATTCTAGTATCTTTTGGTTCGCCTGCCTGATGGCAGGCAGGTTTATTTGTTGATTTGTTGTTCTTAGATTCTTGTCTCTTCTCTCTTCTCCCTTTTCTCATACCTCATACCTCATACCTCATCCCTCACACCTGCATACGGCAGTCCTCATAAAGAAAACATTTTATACGTTTGATGTACTTTCTTTACCACCTCCTCGGTTCTTTCGGCATGGGTGTCGCTTATAAACAGTTGTCCGAAATTTTCATCGTCTACGAGGCCAATGATCTGTTCTACCCGCTTCTCGTCCAGTTTATCAAATACATCATCCAATAGCAAAATAGGGTTGACCTTGCTCTGTGCTTTAATAAAGTCGAATTGAGCCAGTTTCAGGGCAATAAGATATGATTTTTGTTGCCCCTGGGATCCGAATTTTTTAATGGGATGTCCATCGATTTCAAATAACAGATCATCCTTGTGAATTCCGTGATTCGTGTATTGCGTAAAGCGGTCCCTGTCAAAATTTGAGGTAAGCAGATCAAGCAGTGAGTCGCCATCTTTCAACTGACTCTTATAGCCCAGTCCCACCGCCTCCTTGCTATTACTGATCGAGGCATATCTTTTTAAGAAGATGGGAAGGAATCCGTCGATGAATTCAGCTCGTTTCTCATAGATCACGGTACCCAGCGCATCCAACTGCTCGTTGTAGATGTCCAGCGTATCCTGGTTGTGGGTGTTATTCGCGACAAAGTATTTTAACAGTGAATTTCGCTGCTCCAGCACTTTGTTGTAGCTAATCAGGGTATGTAGGTAATGGGGATCGCCTTGCGAGATAACGCCATCCATGAACTTTCTTCGCGTTTCGCTGCCTTCAATGATAAGGTCTCTGTCTGCAGGCGAAATGATCACCAGGGGAAGAAATCCAATATGCTCGCTAAAACGTTCGTATTGCTTTCCATTCCGCTTTATCATTTTCTTCTGTCCGCGTCGGGCGCTTACAATAATCTTTTCTTCGCGGTCTTCCCGGTCGTAAACCCCTTCCAAAACAAAAAAATCTTCTCCGTGGCGGATATTTTGACTCGTAATGGGATTGAAGTAACTTTTCCCGAACGATAAATGGTAAATAGCATCCAGTGCGTTGGTTTTACCTACCCCATTATCGCCCACAAAACAGTTGATCTTGGGGTCCAGTTCGAAGGTCTGTGCTTCGAAGTTTTTGTAGTTGATAAGTGATAATGTCTGTAAAACCATAATAATGAACTTCTTACAAGTTCAGAAGAAGGCCTTGAGCAATGAGCTTACACAGGCCCCGGAATACCGCAAAAATACGTCGAAGAAACCGGTAAATTATTGAAAAATAACGAATATTTTCCCTTTTAAATTCTAATAATAATTTTATTTTTGCACCTCAATAAACCTGAATTATGGCTACGTACAAGAAACGAGGGTACAAACCAAAAACCAAAGCCGAAAAAGTAGAGAAGATCGAAGAAGGCAGTGCAACGGCTGAGGTATTCAAATCGTTGGATCAGGGGGCTTCTAAAACCGAAGCCTGGGTTGAAAAGAACCAAAAGATCATTTTCGGTATTGTAGGTGCCATTGCGATTGGTGTATTGGCGTATCTGGGATACCAACAGTTCATTCAGGATCCGAAGGAATCCGAAGCTATGAATGAAATGTTTCAGGCGCAGTCATACTATGAGCAGGCATTGACGGCTACCGACAAAGATTCACTATATAACCTTGCCCTCAATGGAGGAGGCGGAAAGTACGGTTTCCTTGAGATCATTGATGAGTATGGTGGGACGAATGCGGCTAACCTTTCCAGATATTATGCAGGTATGTCCCTGCTAAGTACACGCAAGTATCAGGAGGCTATAGACCACCTGGATAAGTTCAACGGAAGTGATGAGTTCCTTGGTCCTCTGGCCAAAGGAGGTATTGGCGATGCGTTCGTTCAGTTAAACCAACCTGCGGAAGGACTGAAATACTACGAGGAGGCTGCTGCGATGCGAGACAATGATGTAACGACGCCGCGTTTCCTGTTAAAAGCAGGAGCAACGGCCCTTGACCTTGGACAGATCGATGTAGCTCTCAGCCATCTGCAACGTGTTCTGGATGAATACCCGGATGCCCAGGAAGCTGCAACAGCAGAAGCCCTTGCCGGAAAGGCAGCGGCAATGAACTAGACATGGCGACTTCAAATAAAAATTTATCGGCTTACGATAAAACTGCGATCCCAAATGCGAAAGACTTTCGGTTTGGGATTGTTGTTTCTGAATGGAACACCGAGATCACCGAAGGTATGTTCCAGGGAGCATTCAATGCCTTTATTGACTGCGGCGCCATCAAGGAGAACATTGTTCGATGGAATGTGCCCGGAAGCTTTGAGTTGGTGTATGGGGCTAAGAAAATGACGCAGAGTTTTGATATGCTCGATGCCGTCATCGCCATTGGCAGTGTCATCCAGGGCGAGACAAGGCATTTCGATTTCGTATGCGAAGCTGTCTCCCAGGGTATCAAAGACCTGAACGTACAACAAGACATTCCCGTAATTTTCTGTGTACTTACCGATAATACGTTACAGCAAGCCCAGGAGCGAAGTGGTGGTAAGCACGGTAACAAAGGTACCGAGGCAGCCATAGCGGCCATCAAGATGGCGCAACTTCGAAAGGACGCCGATTTCTACAAAGGCTAGTCTAAACTTCACACAAGATGACATGCTTTGAATCCCATGCAGACCCTATGGGATGTGTTAACAATTTTTAGGAATTGCAACCCGGCATTGTTTTTGATTTTAAGTACCTTTGAAAAGCTAAGGATTATGGGCATTTTTAAAAAACGTAAGAACAAGACATTTAGCTACGAACCGCGTTTTTACAACGACGAAGGAAAAGGTAGTCCCTATAAGGTTACGCAAAAGTTTGATGAGTTTCGCGCCCCATCAGGTGGTGGGATTAAAGGAAAATTTAAACACGCTATTGCTGATCTAAGGAACAATCCAGATCGCAAGGTAAATCGACGCGTGCTTTACATTGTAGTGATTCTGTTATTTATATTCTTGTACCTTATCGATTTTGATCTGTCCATCTTTTTACAATAGAATTCAGCCCATTACATGGCAGATATCATCCAGCTTTTACCCGATCATGTTGCCAATCAGATAGCTGCAGGAGAGGTAGTACAACGACCGGCTTCTGTAGTTAAAGAATTGCTGGAAAATGCTATTGATGCTCAAGCTACGAAGATTACCGTTGTCATTAAAGATGCCGGAAAGACACTTATTCAAGTGACAGATGACGGTATTGGCATGAGTACTACCGATGCCAGGCTGTGTTTTGAAAGACACGCCACTTCCAAGATTAAATCGGCTGAAGATCTTTTCAATCTTAATACCAAGGGATTTAGAGGAGAAGCGCTTGCCTCCATTGCGGCCATTGCTCATGTTGAGCTGAAAACCAGGATGGAAGGCGAGGAGGTGGGTACGCACATCAGTATCGAAGGAAGTAAGGTAACCTCTCAGGAGGCTGCCGTGGTGCCTAAAGGAACGACCATTTCCGTGAAAAATCTCTTTTTCAATATTCCGGCGCGGCGGAATTTTCTGAAAAGTGATGCGGTTGAGAACCGGCATGTGATCGATGAGTTTCATCGTGTGGCACTGGCGCATCCGTCGGTTGCGTTTACTATGATCTCCAATGGTAGTACTGTATTTAACTTACCTGTTTCTAACGAGCGGCAGCGTATCGTCAATATCTTCGGAAGTAAGAGCAACGAAAAGTTGGTTCCGGTAACAGAAGAAACTGAGATATTGAAAGTGGACGGTTTTGTGCTGAAGCCAGAGTTCGCTCGCAAAAGCAGGGGAGAGCAATTCTTTTTTGTAAACAACCGCTTCATCAAGAGTCCATACCTGCATCATGCAGTGTTATCCGCCTTTGAAGGACTGATCAAAGAAGGGACACACCCCGGGTATTTTCTATTTCTGGAGGTGGATTCGAAGTCGATCGATATCAATATACATCCCACCAAGACGGAGATCAAGTTCGATGACGAGCACGCTATCTATGCCATGCTTCGCGCGACAGTAAAACACGGTTTGGGACAGTTCAGTATTGCGCCGGTCCTGGACTTCAACCGGGATTCCGGGTTTGATACTCCCTACGAATACAGTAAGAAAACCCCGGTTGCGCCGACCATAGAGATCGACAGGAACTACAATCCGTTTCAGAAAGAGAAAACGGGAGGTGCTTACAAGAAACAGAAAGATCCTTCCTGGGAATCACTGTATGTCGGTTTAAAGCAGGATCCGCTCGAAATTCCATCCGATGAAGGCATTCAATTCGAAAGCGAAGAAGTAAGCGGGAGTTTTTTCGAAAGTGACGACAAGGAAACTTCCGGAAATACCTTTCAGCTTCAGAACAAATACATCATAAGCCCTATTAAGAGTGGTATTATGATCATTCATCAGCATTTGGCGCACCAGCGTATTCTGTATGAAGATATTCTGAAGAGTATCACCGTACAGGAGGCTGTGAGTCAGCAATTGCTATTCCCCCTGGAATTGAATTTGGGAAAACCGGGTATTGCTATTCTTGATGGAGTTAAGGAGCAGTTGGAACATACGGGTTTTGTCTTTTCTGAAATTAGGGATGAACAGGTTGTTATAAGCGGAATTCCCTCCGGTGTGAATGAGGGAATCGTTCCGAACATCCTGCAGCAAGTTATTGACGATATTAAAGACGAAGTCCCCGATTCCGGATTCAGTCAGAATGATCTGCTCGCGAGATCGCTTGCGAGAAGTATGGCCGTTACTACGGGAACGGCTTTGAAAAAGGAAGAGATGGAACATATGGTGCATCAATTGTTTGCCTGTAAGGAGCCAGGTGTATCACCGGACAATCGCCCGGTGCTAATTACGATGGATGTGACCGACTTTGATAAAAAATTTGTGTAGACGCTATGATGCGAATAACAGAAACGGTTAAGGTACTTATCACGATCAACGTGATATTTTTTGTAGGATCACTGCTCAACGATCAGCTGTTCCTTAAGCTTTTCGCGCTGTACTATTTTGAGAGTCCCGGTTTCAATTTTTGGCAGGCTGTCACTCACATGTTCATGCATGGCGGGGCGTTTCATATCATCTTTAATATGTACGCCTTGTGGGCGTTTGGCTCACCGTTGGAAATGCAATGGGGCCGAAACAAGTTTCTGTTTTTCTACTTTTCGGCCGGTCTTGGTGCGGCTTTGATCCATTCTCTAGTGAATTACTTCCAGTTTCATGCGGGATATGACGCACTGGTACAATTGGGGATGGATGCGGCCGAGATACAAAATGTCTTAACCACCGGTACTATTAATCCGGCTGTTTTCGAATCAATACCCGAAGCGGACCTACGCACCATGTACGAAGCTTATAATACGCCCGCTGTGGGTGCCTCGGGCGCGATCTACGGAATTTTGGTAGCCTTCGGAATGATGTACCCTAATGTGGAACTAATGCTGTTATTCTTCCCGGTTCCCATCAAGGCTAAATACTTTATCCCGGGACTGATCTTGCTGGACTTGTTTTCAGGGGTCACCGGATTCTCGGTATTTGGACAGGGAATTGCGCATTGGGCGCATATAGGTGGAGCGCTGTTCGGATTTATCATGGCCTGGTACTGGAAAAAGAATAGTTTTAATAACCATAGGTGGAATTAATGGCGTCGAATAACCTGACATATCAGTTTAAGACTTCAAGCATTCTCGTGAAGCTCATTGTGATCAATGCGATCATATTCCTCGTGTTTAGCATTGTTCC
This sequence comes from uncultured Aureitalea sp., assembly GCA_964614415.1. GTDB lineage: Bacteria > Bacteroidota > Bacteroidia > Flavobacteriales > Flavobacteriaceae > CAZTLE01. The sequence goes on from CAZTLE010000014.1 coordinate 25,504, forward strand.
GTTTCTCATGGGTATGCAGAGTGATTATCTGTTAAAGAAATGGTTTGTACTCCCGGAGACTATCGGTGAGTTCATTTTACAGCCCTGGTCTATAATTACGTATGCATTTTTGCATTCAGGATTCTGGCACATATTCTGGAATATGCTATTGCTCTATATGCTGGGTAATTTTGTACTGAATCTGTTCAACGCCCGGCGTTTTTTGACCATTTATCTTTTGGGAGCCATCGCCGGAGGGTTGTTGTACATGTTGGCATACAATATTTTCCCTGCTTTTGCACAGTCAAGAGGCTATTTACAAGGGGCATCGGCAGCAGTTACCGCCATTGTCGTATTTATAGGGACATACACTCCAAACGCAATCATTAGGATTTTCATCTTTAATGTGAAACTCTGGCATGTTGCGGCTTTCTTCGTGATTGCGGATTTAATTCGCTTACCGGCATCCGATAACGCCGGAGGCCTTATAGCACACCTTGGAGGTGCTCTGTTAGGCTATGTATATGCCCGTCAACTTACCAAAGGAAATGATATTGGAAGAGGTTTTGAGCGAGCGATGGACGGTGTTGCAAACATGTTTAAACCTCGCAAGAAGAAGCCCTTTAAAAAAGTGCATCGTACAACACAACCTTCAGGAGGACGTTCTAATCAAACAAACTCAAAAAGTGACCACCAGAAAAAGGTGGATGCCATACTGGACAAGATCGGAAAAAGCGGTTACGACAGCCTTACCAAAGCCGAAAAAGACTTTCTGTTCAAAGCGGGCAAAGACGATTAATGAAGCGCATAGGTTTTTTGGGGAAAATCATATTTTGGATCAATATTATCGCCGTGATACTATTGGCGGTTTCGTTTATCACCCCTTATATCCCTCCCCGAAAGTTTCCTACCCTGTCTATGTTAAGCCTGGCGGTGTCGCCATTGTTACTTATCAATATGGTATTTGCCCTCTACTGGTTGCTGCGTTTGCGAAAACAAATGTTGTGGTCGGTATTTGTACTGATCATTGCCTATTTCCACTTTAATTCGACTTATGAGTTTGCCTCGGAAGGAGATCCGGCAAATTATAAGAATACACTTAAAGTAATGTCCTATAATGTGCGTCTTTTCAATGCGTATGAAAAAGATCCGCCGGAGAATACTCAGCAGATTATTGATGAACTCATAACAGAAGAAAACCCGGATATTATTTTTATTCAGGAGTACTACCGAAACAGCGATGTTGAGTTCCCGGAATACCCATATCGACTGGTTCACTTCAAGAATGATAAAGTATTGCTGGGGCATGCGATTTTTTCCAGGTATCCGTTGATGAACCGCGGCGGGTTTAATTTCCGAAGAACGGGGAATAATTCACTCTATGCGGATGTGGCCGTAGATCAGGATACGGTGCGTTTGTATAACGTGCATTTACAATCCATAGGCATTACCCCAAGTGTGGATTATATTCAGGAGGGCGATAAGGAAAAATTGAGGCAACGGCTGGGATTGGCATTCATGAAGCAGCAGGAACAGATGGAAACTATCCTTGAACACAAAGACAATTCTCCCTATCCGGTGCTATTGTGCGGTGACTTTAACAACACTTCGTTTTCGTATATCTATCGTGAGTTTAACAAAGGAATGACAGATGCTTTTGAAGCCAGAGGAGGAGGGCTGGGGAGTACATTCTCTTTCGATTCCTACCCGATGCGCATCGACTATATCTTCTCGTCGACAAAGATGGACGTGCTCAAGTTTGAGACTATCAAGAAGACCTTTTCAGACCATTATCCCATCATTGCTACCCTTGGATGGAACTAAGGGAGAAAATCGAGTGATTGATTCTCCAAATAATCCAATGCCCCTGGCCCTTCGTTGAACAGCAGATCCAGAATGGAAAGATTTGAAAGAAAGCCGTGATGATCGGCCAACACTTGAGTATAGTGTTTCAAACCATAATCCGGTTCTTTTTTCGCATTCACCAGAAAGCGAAGGTCTGTTACAGAGGGTTCTGCCTCATAACGTCCACTGAAGGTATAGGACGGAGTTATGCCCATAAGCTCGCAAACCAGATCAAAAATGGTCATATTGTGCTCCATCAGGGAATTTACCGAAGATGAGAAAAGCGGATGCAATTCGTCCTCATAGAACTCGAAAAAAGGGGAAGTGCGATAGGCCGTTTGCAACGACTTCCAATGCTGTGACTGCCAGGGAAAATTATTCTCGGGAGTTACATTTTTCGTTTTCTGTCGCTCCCCGTTTTTAGCATGTCGTATAGGGATATTGAGCGTGAGTATCCCGTTGGTGTGCGCTATATGGGCCCTGTTGCGATACGTTTGTTTTTGGTAGTTATCCTCTCTTTCGAATATAACTTCTTCACATTGTACGATAACGGCCATTTGAACAATGGATGGGAAGTAGGTAGGATGAAGGAGAACGGCCATGATCGTTATTTTTTTGAGCCTCCCATGACCCCTATAATCTTGTCAGCCTCTATTGGGCCAAAGGCACGAGAGTCCCATGAATTATCGCGATTATCTCCCATTACAAATACATGGCCTTCTGGAATTACATAGGGTCCAAAGTGATCTTTGTTCCAGTTTTCACCGTAGAGTGCAACCGTCTCAGAGTCAATGTCTGTGTTGGATGAAACAACTCGAAAAGCGTTAATTTTTCCGGCCATCTTGTCCTCTAGAAATACAATGGTAGAATCACTAGTATAAAATCTTTGATAAGGGATATCGTGTAAAGGGAGTTGCTCTTCGATGGATTTGAGTTGAGTTTTACTTGTTTTATAGAGGTGCTTGAGAGGGAATATGGTGTCTACATTACTGCCATTTAGGTAGGTGATACCATCCTTTATATGGATTGTGTCTTTCTCCACAGCAATAAGTCTGAAGACATAACTTGCCGTATCATGCATCTTAAAAACAACAAAATCATATCGTGCAGGTTCTCGTAGGTTGGTAGCGTAGGCCGTGCTACCCATTACCAGCCCTGGTTCATTGGCTGAGGTTGATATATAGTACTTCTTGAAGAAGTTTTGCTCGGAAATAAAAATCCACAGCGCTGCAATTCCAAGAGTAATCCCGGCAACCAGAAGAATCGCTTTATTCTTACTCATATGGTATTGGAAAAACTAAAAAATCCTATTATTAACCCGATAACCCAATAACCCAATAACCCAATAACCCAATAACCCTGCCTGTCGGCAGGCGAATCAACAAACCTTAGGCCTTCTTCCCCTTCTTTCTTCGTTTCCAGAAGAAATTGAATACAAAGTAGCCGGCCAGAGCTATTAAGAAATACCTAAAGTACGACACCGGTTGTCCGCTGCCTCCTACGGTCGTAAACCAGCGTTCCCAGCGAGGTTTTCCGTTTTCCCAACTCATCCAAACGAAGACCGGTTTTCCCACTACGTGATTAAAGGGTACATAACCCCATACGCGAGAGTCTTCCGAGTTATTGCGATTATCTCCCACCAGCCAGTAGTAGTCCATTTTAAAGGTATATTCGGAAATAGGCTCACCATTTAAAAGCACCTGGGTTCCCGATTGAGTGATTACATTATCAATACCCAATTCACTTCCTTCATATACTTCGATAATTCGTTTGTAAAAGGAAATGGTCTCAGGAGTTATCGAAACGGTCTTGCCTGCCTCAGGGATGTAGATCGGACCGTAATTGTTGGCATTCCATTCGTAACGCTCGTCATATGGGAATGATGACGGATCCCATTCATTATTGCCATCTCTAACAGAAACTACCTGCTCAATCTTAGTATATTCCTTCACTTTATCTGCCATTGACTCCGGCATGAATCCAACATAAGCAGTACTATTTGGAATTCGTCTCATTTCTCGAACCTCGAAACGTTCTTTTAGAAAATCTATATCACGTTGATTGAGCCCTGTATTGGCCTTCGGGACTATGTAATACCCGAACTGTAGTTTTGCCCGTTCCGGGAGGACATTCTGCTCGCCGTTCACATAGACATATCCGTTGCGCAATTCGATCGAATCCCCGGGGATTCCCACAGCTCGTTTTACATAATTGGATTTTTTGTCAATAGGCTTATAATGGTATCTCCCATCGTCTTTACCGTAAAAAGCGTTGATCGTATCTACAGGCCAACTGAAGACTACGATATCGTTATTTTTTATCTTCTGAAATCCGGGAACCCTGAAATGTGGGACTTGTAGCTTTGGAGCATACGATTTCTTCTTAAGTACGGGAATCGTGTCATGCACCATGGGCATCGAAATAGGAGTAATCGGAGTGCGAGCGCCGTAGTGATATTTGCTCACAAACAGGAAATCTCCTACCAGCAACGTGCCCTCAAGGGAAGAGGTAGGAATGGTATAAGGCTGCATGAAGTAGGTATGCACTATTGTCGCGGCGACCACGGCAAACAGAATGGAGCTAATCCATTCTCCGGCTCCAGTCCTGGGTTTTAAGTTGCGATCTTCAATATATTTTACATCCAGACCATAGTTGACGTAGTAGATGTACAATCCAAGGGTAATGATCACCAGCAGGGTATCCAGGTTCGAATTTCTACCGAAACTTCTAATGGTTTCCACCCATACTACGGGGATCATGATTTGATTCACTATGGGGATGAACATGAGTATGACCCACCACCAGGGGCGGTTGATAATCTTCATTAGGATCACCGCATTATATACGGGAACCGCAGCTTCCCATGCTTTCCTACCGGCCTTTTGATAGAGTTTCCAGGTTCCGGCAAAATGGATAACCTGGATGATAAGCAGGAATAATAACCAGTTGTTCAGTGTCATAGCTGTCGCGCTTTAGCGTCTCGTTTTTTGTTAGTCTTTTATTTGAAGTACATCCTTCATGGTGTATACTCCCTTTTTGTCTTTAAGCCACTCTGCAGCGAGGATGGCTCCCAGAGCAAAACCGGCTCTTGACCGGGCTTCATGGCGTATGGAGAGTATATCTACCTCCGATCTGTATTCAATCTGATGCGTTCCTTTTACATCCCCGGTACGCTGTGCCGTTATGAGCACTTCGTCCTCTGAAGCAGTATCAAGCTGCCAGCCTTTCTTATTCGTATTCTCAATTATTCCTTCTGCCAGGCTAATTGCCGTTCCGCTGGGTGCATCAAGTTTTTGAGTATGATGAATCTCGTGAATGTGCACGTCATATTCGTTTCTCGGTGCCATGAGCCGTGCCAGGTATTCATTCAAACTGAAAAACAGGTTCACACCTATGCTGAAATTCGACGCGTAGATAAAACTTCCGTTACGGTCTTCACAAATTTTTAATACATCGGCATAGTGGTCCAGCCATCCGGTGGTTCCTGAAACAACAGGAACTCCCTGCTCAAAGCAGCTTTGAATATTGCCAACAGCAGCTTCCGGAACAGAAAACTCTATGGCAACATCGGCATTGCTCAGGTCTATTGATGTGTTAGAATTGGTAGTCTTCAACACCACTTCATGCCCGCGCTCCAGGGCCAGGCGTTCTATGGTTTTACCCATCTTTCCATATCCCAGCAATGCAATTTTCATTTGAGTCGAAAGGTAAGTTGAAGTCCGTAGTTGGCTTGTGAACTAATCGGATTGAATTCTAAATTGGGTTGCAGTGACAGGTCCTCACTCACATTATATTGCTTGAGATGCGCATCCACATTGGCATCAATGATATTCACCAAATAAAAAGCCAATGCGACTACCAAACTTACGTCCCGGTTTCTCGAAGCGGTCCGTTGGGCATCCAAAAGCCGATCCGTAGAAATAAGCGGATTAGGTCCCGGACCGAAGAACTCGTCATCTTCAAAGCCCGCCAAACGTCGTTTATAGGCATCCCGAAACCGATTGTAATCGTTGTCATTCCGAATATAGAAATAGATGCCTGTCGCAATCCCTGCATAGACAATCGGAATCTTCCAGTATTTCTTATTGTAGGCTTGCCCAAGGCCAGGCACAACGGCCGAATAAAAGGCAGCACGTGACGGAGACAAAGGGTCAATATCGCGGCTTCCGGTGACGGAATCCTGCACTACAATTGGAGCGGTCTCCGTTTCTACGGAAAGCGAATCTGTCTGCGCCCAGGCGGGAAGAACCAGCAGGCAAAGAATGTATACGAGTTTATTCGCCACTTTGAATGAGCTTCGTGATACGGGACAGGTCTTCTTTGTTGTTAAACGAGATTACGACTTGTCCCTTACCCGATCCCGACACCTTGACGTCTACCTTGCTATCCAGGTAGTCGCCTAATTCTTTTTTCGTTTCCGCAGCGTAAGAAGGAATGGCTTTTTTTCTTGGGGTCGTTTTGGCCGCAGGATTCTTAAAGGAGCGAACCAACGCTTCCGTTTCGCGAACGGAAAGGTTTTGACCGAGAATTTTTTCGTAGATGTCCAACTGATCTCCCTGATCGTCAACATTGATAAGCGCGCGTCCATGCCCCATGGAAATAAAACCGTCGCGCATTCCCGTTTGGATGATTGGATCCAGTTTCAGCAAACGCATGTAATTGGCGATAGTCGAACGTTTTTTACCCACCCGATCACTGAGTTCCTCCTGAGTAACCTGAATCTCCTCGATAAGCCGCTGATAGGACAGGGCGATTTCTATGGGGTCAAGATCTTTTCGCTGAATGTTTTCAACCAGCGCCATTTCCAGGGATTCCTGGTCATTCGCAATTCGAATGTAGGCGGGGATAGTGTCCAGTCCGACCAACTTAGAGGCTCTAAAGCGTCGTTCTCCACTAACCAGTTGGTATTTATTAAATCCTAATTTGCGAACAGTAATAGGCTGAATTACACCTAATTCCCGAATGGAGGAGGCCAACTCACGTAAGGTTTCTTCGTTAAAGCTGGTTCTGGGCTGAAAGGGATTTACCTCAATAGCACTTAAATCCAGCTCGACTATATTACCGACGACCTTATCGGCATTCTTATCGGAGACCGATTTAATATCATTTGCGGGATCTTTCAGCAAAGCCGAAAGACCTCTTCCCAACGCTTGTTTCTTAGTCGCTTTCGCCATCTATACTACTGCATTTTTCTCAATGAGTTCGTGGGCCAAACTTAAGTAATTATTGGCACCTTTACTACCCGCATCATAACTAATAATGCTCTCACCATAACTGGGTGCTTCACTTAAACGGACATTTCGTTGAATGATTGTTTCGAACACCATCTGGTCAAAATGCTTCTTGACCTCATCGACCACCTGATTTGAAAGCCGCAGGCGTGAGTCATACATCGTTAGTAGCAGACCTTCAATATCCAGTTGCGGGTTGTGTATCTTTTGAACACTTTTTACCGTATTCAACAACTTTCCTAAGCCTTCCAGGGCAAAATATTCACACTGAATGGGAATAACGACCGAATCGGCAGCCGTTAGAGCATTTAAGGTGAGCAGTCCAAGGGATGGGGCACAATCGATAATCACAAAATCATAGTCTCGCTTCAAATCCCGAATGGCCTCCTTCATCATATACTCTCTTCGGTCCTTATCAACCAGCTCGATTTCTATGGCCACCAGGTCTATATGGGCGGGGATCACGTCCAAATTGGGGGAATTGGTTGGTATAATAACGGAACGCGCATCTGCCGTATGCTCAAGAAGCTGATATGTTCCCTGTTCAATACTTTCAACGTCAATACCAAGGCCCGAAGTAGCATTGGCCTGCGGATCGGCGTCAATAAGTAGTACTTTCTTCTCCAGGACACCCAAAGAAGCGGCCAGGTTCACAGAGGTTGTTGTTTTTCCAACTCCTCCCTTTTGATTTGCAATGGCAATGATCTTACCCATTAATTTTTCCTACAATTTTAAGAGCTAAAAATACGATTAATTATGGGGATAGAAAATCATTTTTGTTAACAGAAAGTGAACAGCAACCGCCTGTGTTTGTTCAAAATTCGATGCTCCTCAACCCGTGATTTACGGCTAATTGAATATCTTAGCCATACCCAAACCAATACCTGCTGCCGAAGTGAAACGCTTTTTAAAACCGCGTGTGTTTTTCATACTTTTTCTGGTCGCCCTCGCCGGTGGCGGGATTTGGTATTGGCAGCTGTCCAATCGGCACAAGGCAATCGTTAAAACAAAATTGCTACATGCCTTTCGCATCATTGACCATGACTGGGAAGTAGCACATCAGTTGGATGTGGTAAAACTTGAGTCACCGGATTTGCTGGTGGATAACATTTATCAGTCCATGGATGGTCCTCAGGCCATGATCAATGTGAACGTAAATCCGGGAAATGAGTTAAAGTGGATCACAGGATTTAAAGCCGAGGTTTTCAAGGAAGGGACGAATGTGCACAATAATGACTTTTTATGTCATACCAACATTGATTTTTACGATGCCGTGCACTATGGGAACCTCAATATCCCAGCCAGAATTCGACGACAGTACCCCAGACTGGGAACCCTTTCAAACGGAATCAACCAACTCTCTTTTCCGGAGGGATTCGGTTTTCCGGTGGCAGCGGACGATAAACTCTTAGTGGCTTCCCGTACTCTGAATCACAACATAGAGGATGCGTTTTTCAAAGTAAAACACCATATCGAGTTTGCGGTTTCCGAAGATGACAACAAGATGAAACCCCTTGTTCCCAAAGCTTTGGTGTTGCTGCGGGATTATGACCGGGAGAATCCTTATGCCGAGACTTCTTCCGATCCGAACCTTTGCACTCCGATCGACCTCAAGAATCACTCGTTTCCAAACGCCGAAGGGGTGAAGCTTTCTTCACACTGGATTTTGCCCGAAGGAAAGCAGCGCTATGAGTTTGAAATTACCTATCAGTTGGGACTTGGCGAAGACACAACCATCCACGCCATGACGGCACATCTTCATCCCAGGGCGGAAATCTTTACGCTATATGACATTACAGACGATAAAGCCGTGCATACCATTACTTGTGAAAACTACACCGAGAAGATTGGCCTGAAAGACGTACCTGCCTTCAGCAGTGTGGAAGGAATACCTATCAAAAAAGATCATCGGTATAAACTAATATTGGAAACCAGCAATCCCTCTAGCGGATTCAGCGATATGATGGCAGTACTTTTTATCTATATCTACGATGCGGAGATGGATAGACATTTAAGAG
>CAZTLE010000015.1:0-33467 GCA_964614415.1 uncultured Aureitalea sp.
CTACTCAGCGTGCCTTCGATGCCGATTACATCGCATCCCTTGCCTTTGGAAATACACGTACTTACATCATTGACTATGTATGTAACGAGGTTACTTTCCCAACAGGACAAACAACGGGATTGCAGTGTGCCGGTGGTGGTATTACATTAGGACCTCCATCAGGACCTAACGGAATGTACGACTTCGAAGATGACTCAGTATTCAACCTTATCTTTACAGATGATGAGATTGATGACTGTTCTCAAGGTTCGCCTGACGTAGAACTACTCTGGGAAAAACAATAACAATTGTTCTCATTATATAAAAAGCATCCCGATCTAATCGGGATGTTTTTTTTATTTTTATACCCTACTTCCCAAAATCGTTGTTATGAAAATATTTCTACCCCTGTTAGGCCTGTTATTCAGTCTTACACATGGTATGGCTCAAAACACTGTAGGTGTTCAACTCAATACAGCCAATAGTTTAAACGGGTATACTCTTTTCTCTCCCCGAACCAATGAAACTCCAAGGTATACGTATCTCATCGATAATTGCGGAGAGATAGTGAATCGCTGGGAAAGCAGCTTTCCACTCTTCAGTACGGACTACTTAATGCCTGACGGTACTCTGTATCGATCTGTGATCGATAATCAATCCACCCTGGCCATTCCGGGAAACACAGGACGTATCGAACATTTAGACTGGGACGGTAATCTCATCTGGGGTCTCACCTACTCCGATACCGATTTTAGCTTCCATCACGATTTCGCAGTACTGCCCAATGGCAATATAATTATGCTGGTGGCCCACCGCAGATCGGAAGCCGAGGCAATTGCCGAAGGGCGGGATCCGGCTACTATGGCCAATGGAGAACTGTATGAGGAAAGCCTCATTGAAATTGAGCCCGTAGGAACAGATGGTTTTAATATTGTATGGGAATGGTACTCCTGGGATCATCTTATCCAGGATTTTGACAATACCCAAAACAACTTCGGAGTTGTAGGAGATCATCCCGAACTCATCGATATTAACTTCGGAATAAATTTGGGTGAGGCAGACTGGTGGCATTCAAATGCAATAAGTTACAGTCCGGAATTGGACCAGGTAATCATATCCAATCGCAACCTGGACGAGTTCATCATTATTGATCATTCCACAACCACAGCTCAAGCCGCCACAGGTTCGGGAGGTAATAGTGGCATGGGTGGTGATATCCTATATCGTTGGGGTAATCCGCAATCCTACCGACAAGGTGATGCCAACGATCAAAAGTTGTTCGCGATGCACAATGTGCATTTCATTCCTCCGGGTGTGCCTGATGCCGGTAAGATCATGATCTTTAATAATGGAGACACTGTTGGCTTTACAGCCATTCAAATCATTGATGCTCCTTATAATCCCGGCACTCAAAATTACGATTACGGCGGAGGGGCATTTGGACCTGAAGATGTAGACTATGAGTATGTGGATCCTGTTGACCCTACGAACTTCTTTGCCGCTTTCCTATCAGGAGCCCAACAGTTACCCAACGGGAATATTTTGATTTGCAACGGCCCATTTGGAGAACTGTTCGAAATAGACCGCACCAATTCGGAAACGGTTTGGCGCTATCCGTGTCGGTAAATGGTATTCTCTCGGATGGTGACGACCCCTCAGCGGTACAGACCAGAGCCTTCCGGGCACTTAGGTATGTGCCTGATTATCCGGCGTTCGACGGCCGCGATCTTACGCCTCAGGGTCCGATCGAGAATAACCCTGTTAATGACAATTGTGTACTTGGCGTAAACGATGTCGATGGCGCATTGGCCTTTCAATTGTATCCCACACTGGTGAAAGATATTCTCTACATAGAGACATTCGTCGCCGAGTTTACCGTAGATATTTTCAATATTCAGGGGCAATTGATTCGAAGTTTTGATGCAACTCCTTCCCTGGAATTATCCAGCCTGGATTCAGGACTTTACTTCGTAAAACTCTATGCACCCTCCCAGGGAATACAAACCACAGTTAAGATCATTAAAGAGTAATGTCGAGATTTTTCATTCGTACCATGGCGGGAGTAACCTGCCTGCTGTTCCTTATATCCTGTGACCCGAAAGAACAGACTCTTACCGGTAAACAATTGATTGATGCCAGTATTGAAGCACATGGCGGTAAGCGGTTTTTTGACAGCACGGTTCAGTTCCGCTATGAAGAACGGGATTATACCGTTGCCTGGAAAAACAGATCTCCCAGATTTAAGGCGGTTAGAGTCCTTGATACGATTACCTATGTAGGCACTTATGAAGGAGGCTTACAGCGCTATTACGAGAACGACTCGTTGATAGAGGAAAACATGCATATCCGACGGTTCATCGACTCTAAACTGGAAGGGCTGTGCTATCTATTCTCCATACCCTATGTTTTCGATCAGAATGCGGTGATAGCCGAACGCGGAGAAGATGTGGTCATTAAAAGAAAAAACTACCACACTGTACATATAAGTTTTACAGAGACTGAGGACGGACCCGGGGATGAGTTTTATCTATATATAAATGCTGAAACCTTCCTCGTAGACTACTATGCGGATAAATACAGTCTCACCGGTGGCAGGATGTTGTTCAAGCGGGCAGTCAACCAGCGCACAGTAGATGGCTTTGTCTTTTCGGACTTCTACATGTTTGAAGATCGATCGGGTCAGGTTGCACTTAAAGACTTTTATAAGGGATTCAATGACCTTACCTTAAACGACCTCAACAAACTGGAATTCGAGGACATACGTATCGTACCTTCAGAATAACATGAGTACTGAAAACAAAATATTTGGTATATATCCTGTATTGGAAGCTGTCAAATCCGGAGTGGTTGTGGACAAGCTATATGTTCAGAAGGGTATTTCCAATCCCAAAATTGAGGAAATACTTCAGCGGTTATCCGATCACGGATCTGTCCATCATGTTCCGGTGGAAAAACTGAATGGCCTTACCCGGGGTAATCACCAGGGCGTGGTGGCACTGATCGCACCTATTAGTTTTCATTCCATTGAGGCTCTGGTAGAGAGCGCCACGAATTCTGAAGAACCCGCTCTATTCCTGGTACTCGATCAGATAAGTGACGTTCGCAACTTCGGAGCGATCATCCGCACAGCCGAATGTACCGGCGTCCATGGTATTATAATTCAGAAAAAAGGCGGTGCTCCGGTGAGTGGAGATACGGTAAAAACGTCTGCCGGTGCCATTTTCAGGGTTCCTATTTGTAAAGTAGACCATATAAAGGACGCTATCTTCTTTTTGCAGGGATCAGGCATCAAGACCTTAGCTGCTTCCGAAAAAGCCGGGAAATCGCTTTATAATGCGTCATTAAATGAACCTTTGGCCATAATCATGGGATCAGAGGGAAAAGGCGTTTCAAAATCGGTAATCCAACTTGTAGATGAAACAGCAGCTCTCCCGCTTTTGGGTGAAATCAATTCGCTAAATGTTTCAGTGGCTTGTGGTGCTTTCCTCTACGAAGTCGTCCGGCAGCGTACTGCCTGATCACTCCGCTTCGTCTTCTTCTTTTTTGTAGGTGTAGACAATCCTTATCCTTTTCGATTTCGGCGGATCGACCTCATCTCGTTCTTCCGGCATTGTTTCGATGAAATTGCCATCCTCATCAAAATGTTTCATGAACTCATCGTCCTCAGGATTGTAGTCAGGTTGCTCCCAGGCGTACCTTTTATTTTCCACGGTATAGTTCTTTCTGAAGACAAGTGCCAACACCAATCCTGCAACAGCACCGGACAAATGTCCTTCCCAGGAAATTCCGTCTTTTATAGGTAGTACATACCAAAGCAATCCTCCATACAGGAAAACCACGACGAACGACATAGCCGTCAACTGAAGTCGCCTCGAAAAGATTCCCTTGAAAAACAGAAAACCGGCCAGCATATACACAATACCACTAGCGCCAATATGAAATGCAGGCCGCCCCAGGATCCAGGTGAGCACGCCGGTAAGCAGGAGTCCTATCCACATCACCTTCCAGCGTATTCCCCGATAGAAATAGAACAATGCCATGCTCAACACCAGCATGGGTATTGAGTTGTTAAAAAGGTGCTTAAGACTGCCATGAATAAAAGGGCCAAACAAAACGCCACGAAGTCCTTCCACCTTTTGAGGAAAAATACCATATCGGGTAAAATTCCATCCAAAACGCAACTCTGCCCAGAATACCAGCCACAGGGAGAAGACGAATAGCAGCGGATAAACGAGCACTTCGGTACTAAAATAAAGTCCTTTCGGTTTAGACATGCTTCCCAGGGTTCAAAAAACGGTCCTAAGCTCAAATTTATGATAAATTGTCAGGGAGCAGCCCTTTATAAAATTGTAATTTTACAAACTATGAGTACTCCGCTGGCAGAACGAATACGCCCAAAAACACTCAAAGACTACCTGAGTCAATCGCACCTTGTAGGTCCTGAGGGGGCGTTGACGGTGCAGCTCAAAACCGGCATTATTCCCTCCATGATCTTTTGGGGTCCCCCGGGTACCGGAAAAACGACCCTGGCCAACATTATCGCCAATGAGTCAGACCGGCCCTTTTATACGTTAAGTGCCGTGGACAGCGGTGTAGCGGCTGTACGGGAAGTGATCAAAAAAGCCAAAGAAAGTGACTCGCTATTCTCTTCAAAAAATCCAATTCTGTTTATTGACGAGATCCACCGGTTCAGCAAATCACAGCAGGATTCGTTGCTTGGAGCCGTTGAAAAAGGTTGGGTGACACTTATTGGAGCAACAACGGAAAATCCCAGTTTTGAGGTGATCCCCGCCCTCCTGTCCCGATGTCAGGTATATGTGCTGGAGGCTTTTAGCAAAGATGACCTGGAAACCCTCATGAAACGGGCTGTTGAGCAAGACACCATTCTAAAGAAGCGGGATATTACCATTTCCGAAAGTGAAGCGCTTATGCGCCTCTCCGGTGGCGATGCCCGAAAACTATTGAACATCCTCGAATTGGTGGTGTTGTCTGAAGAAAAGGATTCGGTAGTCATTACCGATGCCATGGTGCAACAAAAGGTTCAGAAGAACACGGTCTTATACGATAAAACCGGAGAGCAGCATTATGACATTATTTCGGCTTTTATAAAATCGATTCGGGGAAGTGACCCGAATGCAGCCGTATACTGGCTGGCGCGTATGATCGAAGGTGGTGAAGATGTGAAATTCATAGCGCGACGAATGGTCATTCTGGCTTCCGAAGATATTGGGAACGCAAATCCCACGGCCCTTGTCCTGGCCAATAGCACCTTTCAGGCGGTCAATACTATTGGGTATCCGGAAGCAAGGATAATATTAAGCCAGTGCGCCGTTTACCTGGCAACTTCGGCCAAAAGTAATGCCTCCTATGCGGCCATTGGCGCTGCTCAGCAAACGGTTCGCGCTACCGGGGATCTGTCGGTTCCATTGTCTATTCGAAATGCACCGACCAAGTTGATGAAAGAGTTGGGCTACGGACTGGACTATCAGTATGCTCATAATTATGAGGGCAACTTTGTCGCTCATGAATTCCTGCCGGAAGAAATTAAAGGAACTACCTTCTACGAACCGGGAAATAATGCCAGGGAAAATAAACTAAGGGACTATCTGAAGTCTCTTTGGAGGGATAAGTACAACTATTAGTTCACCTTCAGCACTTGCAGGGCACCGTTATTCACTCCGCCCAAAAGCAACTGGGAATCGCCCATCTCGACCAACATTAGTGATTTTAGGTTACCTCCAATGTAAAGTCCGCTTTTCTCGGATGACACCGCTTTATAACCGTTTTCAGAAGCCAGTAGAATAACTCCGGAACCCATATCCAGACGTGGCGTCTCAACCTCCGTATTGTAGATATTACCCGCCACTATGGCATCTTCCAATCCGTCGTTGTTAATATCCGTAAACACAGCGGAGAGCAATGGGAAGCGCTGCGCCATTTCGGGTAATTCTATAATATCGAACTGTCCGTCTCCCTTATTGACAAGCAATACTGAAGCCAGTCCAGTGATCTCTCCCTGAAAAGCGGATTCAAGCTTTTCACCGTAAATATCCGATAAGGAAGCATTTGCAAACTCATTATAGGTTTGAAACTTCTCCAGTATAAAGGGCATCTGATCCGAAGAGCACTCACGCCCACGTACCGGAACCGCTTTACCGTTGTATTCGCTGCTCAATACGATGTCATAGGTGCCATTATCATCGAAATCATTTCCATAGATTCTGAACGGTGAAGACGCACTGGCTTTGAACTTGATATTGGTCCCCATATTCCCGAGGATATAGTCTTTCAAACCATCGTTGTTGATATCTGTTTCTGAAACAGAATGCCAAAGTCCTTTATGTGCATCCATCCCCGTAGAAGCAGCAATATTTGTAAAAGCCCCCTGATCGTTACGGAACAAGCCTATAGGCCCCCACTCGCCTACCACGATGAAGTCTTCCCAGCCGTCATTGGTGAAATCCGTAGCCAATACTTGATTTACCATACCGAAGTCCGACAAATCGGGAGCTACCTGAGCAGAAACTTCCGTAAACGTTCCTCCATCATTTTGAAGTATGTATGAGGGTGCGGGCATGGGATATTTCTGGGGAGCAATCCGATTACCTATAATAAGATCTTGATCGCCGTCCTGGTCATAATCGATGGCAACAACCGACTTCCCGCTCTCTGCAAGGCTGTTTATCACAGGATCGCCAGACTTCGTAAACGCACCGTTCCCATCGTTTAGATAGAGACGATCCTTATATACTGCATTATTCTCTGTAAACTCATTTCCACCGCTTACAACATACAGGTCCGAGTCCCCATCACCATCGGCATCAAAGAATACGGCTCCCATATCTTCGCTGGCAGTATCTGCCTGCAGCGCGCCGGTTGATACGGCCCTAAAACCGTTAGCTTCCTGAAGAAATACGGCTCCCGGCTGACCTGCTGCCCCTCCGATGAAGACATCATCCAGTCCGTCTCCATTGATGTCGCCTCTTGCCATTGATGGCCCTAAGGTCGATTGTTTATAGGGTAAGAGAATTTCTTTTTTGAAATCGTCATAGGTATTCTCCTTGTGCTGAAATTGCATGCCATATCCGTCAGAAATAGTGGTGAACATGTACTCCGGGACCTCTGGTCGATAGGTCTGCGTAGCGTCATTCTCATTAAAGACCAATTCACCGTTGACAGCAACGTCATAGCGCTCTTCATACTTTCCGGAAGGCCATACTACGCGCACCGTATCCACATTGGCGTTCGACGTAAAGCCGAAAAAGGCATCACGTTGCGTTGCTGATAAATACCCCTTGACACGTTTTGTTTCGATGAATTGACGTTCTCCATCCTGGATTACGGTAACCTTAGCCATAGTTTCCGAATTTGCACCTACGGTCTTCACTTTCAGGTAACTTCCCAGCCCTTTATTGACCGCCGTGTTTCGGTATACAAAGGCAGTTTCATCAATATTATTCACTACCAGGTCCAGATCACCATCATTGTCCAGATCACCATAGGCAGCTCCGTTGGAGAAAGAAGGCTCTCTAAAGCCCCAGTTACCCGTCTCATTCTTGAAATTAAGATCGCCCTTATTCCAGTACAGTATGTTCGATAGTTTTTCAGAAGGCAGTGCGTTGTAGAGCTTTTGTTTGATCTCCAAAGGCACATTCCCACGGTAGGCCTGCTTTGCCTGTCGTACCATGATCTGCGAATCATTGTCCAGCGCGTAACGTCTGTAGCCATTGGTCACGTATATATCTTTTCGGCCGTCCAGATCGAAGTCAACCATGAGGCCGGCCCAACTCCAGTCGGTTTTGGCCACCTTACTCATGTGAGCCACATTGTGAAACTTATCGTTCCCGTTGTTTATCTGCAAAGAGTTGAACATATACTGATGCGGCATTTCAAAGCGGTCCACAAGCATCGAAAAACGTTCGGTATCCATAGACGCCATAAGGGTTTTTGATCTGAAGTGATCACTCGAAGCCATGTCCAGGACAAAAATATCCTGTAACTCGTCGTTATTGATATCGGCTACATCAACGCCCATTCCGAAGAAAGAAACCTGATTGGTATATTCTTTTACACGTTCGGAGAAGGTTCCATTCTTATTATTGATATACAGGGCATCCGGCACATAATAATCATTGGCGATATACACATCCGGCCAGCCGTCATTATTGATATCGGTAACGGTCACTCCCAAACCAAAGGAAGCGTTGAGTACACCGGCTTGCTCGGTCACTTCGGTAAATGAATCCCCGTCATTTCTGTACAGATGGGTTGAGCTCTTCACAAGGTTTTCCTTCTTTACCTCCATTTGATGATAGAAGGTCATAGGGTCCAGGCCATAGAACTCATTTTCGTTGGATACCAGGCAGTCCAGGTCTCCATCCTGATCGTAATCAAAGAATACGGATTGGGTGCTTATTCCCTGATCGGCAATACCCAGATCATTTGCTTTTTCGGTAAAGGTGAGGTCTCCATTATTGATAAACAGAAGATTGGAGCGATCGTAATCCCGCTTCGGACCTCCCTGGGACACATAGATGTCCATCCATCCATCATTATTGATGTCCACGAATGTCACCCCGTTCGACCATACTTTCCCGGCATTGATGCCCGCGCTGTCTGAGATGTCTTCAAAACTAAAGTCTCCTTTGTTAAGATATAGTTTATTGGGGACCTGATTTCCGGCAAAGAAGATGTCCAGAAGACCGTCGTTATTGATGTCCTCCAGCCCTACACCGGCGCCGTTATAGAAATAATCGAAATCGAAAAGGTTCTCAATCGAGGAAAGATCTTCGGTGACAATGTTTGAAAAGTCAATTCCGCTTTGGGAGGTAAGCACTTTTTCGAAAAGGCCCTTCCTCAAGGAGGCAGCATCCGCATTCGATACTAGCGCCTGATCTTTATCTTCTGCCGGATCGGTTCCCTTATCCTTGCAACCTTGTAATCCGACAAAACAAATACATAGAAAAATGGCGATCCGGAGACCTGCCTTCGGAGACATGTTGTTATTCTTCATTCTTCACGAACTTCATCTCAATAAACTCAGTTGTTCCTTCAGGTTGGTATTCGATGGTTATATTTCGTTTCGTCCTCCGGGCGATGCCGTTAAACTCGGATGTAATCACCAGGAAGGTATCTTTCCCGGATGTCGGTGACAATCTTCCAATCTTCTTGTCACCCTGATAGACGGAGTATTTGGTATCCCCGGCTTCGGGAACGATCTTATAATCTGCATATCGATACACGGTGACTTTGGCGGCTTCCGCTACGATAGGTTCGTCTTTCTCTTCCACCATGGGTTTAGTGGTTTGAACAGGCCCGTCGACCGGATTTGTGCTGGCTTCTACGACAGGAATTTGTACGTCCTCCTTGTTTATATGTTCAAAACTGGCAAACGCCTTGCGTATAGCATCGTGATATGCCTTTTTGTACTCCTTCTCTTTGCTCTTTCCTTCCTGACTTCTGTAAATCTCAAACCCATTACAATCGCGCAGAATTACACGGATCTTGGTATAGATAAAGTTGGAACTTCCTTCCACATCGGCCCAAATAACCTCACATCGCGTAACATCAGGTAGTTCACCGATGAAATAAGCATCGTAGCCATACTTTTTAAACAGGAATTTGGAAAGTGAATTGACCTGATATTTGTCCTTTCCTTTAACGAAATCAAATTGTTCGGGAACTGCGACATATTTGTAGTCGGCCAGGGTTTTTTGAGCAAGGCTAACCCCCACAACTCCGATAAAAAAGAAAGCTGCGACTATATATTTATTCATCCTCATCAATTTTTATGTTGAAGCCCAGCTGCAAAGATACGCTTTTTGCCTTTGCAAGGTTTCCGTACCGCAGCATATTGTCTGCGGCCACATAAAAATTGAATTTGCCTACGTCGAGTACAACACCGAGTCCTACATTGGAGAATGAATAAGGGTCGGCTGTATAGGTTGCTTTGGCCGATAGAAAATCAAACAATCGTCTGTAGTAATAGACTGTTCCGGCCAGTTGCGGCCCTTTAGGGCGGAAGATACTGTATAACTGCGCGCCTACCGCCTGTGCCCGATCAAGACCGCCGCCCATATTCCGGCAATCACATTCTCCCGAATTTCCCAGGACCCTTCCAAAGCTGTAACGCGCTCCTGCGTTTAGCTTTAAAGGTCGCATGCGCGTGTACGAATTTGTAAGCGTGTCTATGGGTATTTCGCGCTCAATCTCGTCTTCCAGTTCGTCGTAATAGGGAAGTGCAGCATCCCCGGCACTGAGGGGTGGAAAAATAAGCTCGATCCCGTCCAGCGTATAGGTGCCCGAAGCCCTGTAATTCTCAACGTCCTTGGTGTGAAAAACGGCGCCCAGGTCCAGAATACTGGCACTAAATTGAAGTCGGTCTGTGAAATCATAGGTGGCTCCAAGATCTACTCCTAATCCCAGATTACCGCCAAAAAAGGCGCGGCCTACAATTTCATTGGTCGCAGAGGATCCTTCCAGGTCACTCAGAGAAGCAATACCTGAGGTTTGCACCTCCACATTAGCGTTTTGAACCGTATGCTCATAGAAATTTGCAGATCCGTCACCAAGTCTCGTTACAAAGGACCCGGAATTACCGGTGCTGCTAAGGCTCATTATATTGTTGTATATCTTAGCCCGCACCCCAACCGTAAGCTTGTTGGTAATGGCTTTATTGGCCCCAAAATGATAGACCATGAGCAGGTCTGCCGTAGTGTTAACCTCCCCCAGATCGAATTCGTAATCGATATAATCACGATTACCTTCCCAGCCCAGTATGGCCAGGTCTCTAGGGAAATAGGCGATAAAATCAAGTTCCTGGTAAATACCACCGGAAAAGTATATCTCACTCTGGGTTTTCCAACCGAAACTGATGATTTCCAGTTGTTGGGTAGCCGTAAAGAAATCCCGATTATTAAGATCAAAGATGGTTCGGGTAATTTTTGCATTAATATCTTCTCCGGTATCTCCGAAAATATCAAATACTGATACTCCGGAAGAGCCTCCGTTCACGTGAATCTGAGAAAGGAACGGGATCCCGAAATGATACTTTTGCGACACCTTGCTTCCCGGATTGACCAATAGGTTTTGTGGCGCCTCCTCAAAACCGTACAGGATTTGCTTATTCTGGGCAAAAGCATAGGTTAGCCCAAGAGCTAAATAACAGATGATGGCTTTTTTCATAGTAAAATTACTCCCTCTCTGTTATTTCGAGATAATAGGTTGTTTTGGATTGCAGGTTCAGATTTCCGGGCATTTCAGGTTCCGAAGATGGCACGGTTACCGAAACCACCACACGATCGGCCATAGTGAGTTGAGTGATCTCATCTCCTTCAACAATTATTACTTCTTCAGTAACAACGGGAGCACCTGGTGAACCAATAGCCACCTGAACCTGGGCTGTATATGTAGTATCACCCATTTCGGTCAGGAATTGGAAATCAACCACAAAGCTGCGACTTATACTATTGGTAAAACGAAACAGAAAATCGGCTCTCAACAGACTCTCCTGGACGCTGGTATCGTCCAGAAAACGGATTTCCGTGGTATCACGTACTGTTAATCTTGGATTGTTTGTGGAGGTATCGTAAAATTCACCACCTTGAAGATCAAAATGGATAAGATTGAGTTCTACGACCGGTTCTGCTGTAATATCCTGGGCCTGGTCAAAATCTGTGTCCTTGACACAGGAGACCATGAGCAGACAGACAAACACTGCCAGGGCTGGGAGGGTTAGGTTCTTTTTCATTGTACTATTGGGGACACTTAAATTAGTAACGTTGAGTATTAAGAAAATATTATGATCACAGATGGTTTTTGATTTCCAGAAGTTCATCAACCACGGCATACTGTCCGGGTATAGTCTCGTTCCTGTAGTTGTAAAAAAGCACTTGCATACCCACGGCTTCAGCACCCAAAATGTCCGCTTCGAAGGTATCTCCTATCATAACACAATTCCCCGGCTCCCGGGCCGCCTGCTCAAGAGCCGCGTGAAAAATGACAGGGTTGGGTTTCTTAGCTCCGGCCTCTTCAGACGTCATAACCGTATCAAAATAGGTCGCAATGCCGCTGTTTTTCAGCTTTAGATGTTGCACTTCAAAGAATCCGTTGGTTATAATATGCAGACGGTAACGGGATTTTAAATAATCCAGGATCTCTCCGGTACCATCGAACAAATAGTTGTCTTTGGGCAACTCATCGATGTAGGCGTCCGAGAGCGCATCGATAGTGGTTAGCGGAAAGGCCATGTCGAATCGGGCAAAGGCATCATTAAATCGGCCACGACGCAATTCGGCTTTCGTAATGCGCTCTTCCCTGTAAAGCTTCCAGTAGTTAAAGTTAATGGGTTCGTATTCCTTGATGAATTCTGAAACCGCCAATGGGATGTCATGAGTGCGAAAGACACGTTCGAAAGCCAGGGCTGAATTTCGATCGAAATCCCATAGCGTGTGATCCAAATCGAAGAAAACATCGGTAATCTGTCCATTATTCATACTACAACAGTTTTTCGGTAAATAGGTATCTCCACAACTCTTTGGACTTGCCTTCCACAAGATCGCGATTACTAATAACAAAGGAAAATACACCCTGGACATCCGCTACAGATTGTTTAAGATTATCTATACACGTAACAACTTCGGCCCTCTTTTTTCCTGAAAGTCCCTTCGAAGTTCCCGCCAGAGGGTGAATTACAAGAGGTGTTTTTATTTCATAATCCAGGTCGTAGAACCTGAAAGGAGTACAAGTTCCCGCCCTAAATCCTACCTCGTCCTCATAAACCATGGTATAGTCGGTTTCCACCTCCAGTTCCACCAGATTGCGATAGGTTTCCGGAAGATTCACCCGGTACAGGGCACTCATGGAATTGATCACTGTGCGGTGTGTTACCTCTTCCATTCGTTTCTTTTCCCCTTTCATTTGTTCGTAATCGGTAAGGGCGGCAAAGGAGAATATCAGCCCCACGGGTCTGTAATCACTCACATACTTGATTAACAGCTTGAACAGATTCCGTTGCGTATTGAAGTTATTCTCGAAGGAATACGCCTCGCCCAGCATAAAAAACACTGACAATAAATTGGCACTGTCACGCGATTTTTCGACCGCCCATTCCAGAGTGTTATACGGATCCTTTCGCAGCGTAAGTAATACCCTGCTTCGCTTAAAAAGGCTCCGGAATCTGAATTTCCCCAGATCCCGGGCATATCCTATGATCGATCTGAATACCCCTCTGTGCTTATAGCGAAAAGGCACCTGAGATTCCAGTATGGTATGAACCACAGGGGTTCGCTCCGAAAAGGACATCTTTGGAAAGCTCTTAGCAAGCACTTCCCTGAACTTCATAGCCCAGATATCCACTATGGGTTGTCTCAGGAATCCACCTTGCCAGGCAATGCTCTCCGAAGCCGGAAAGCGCCCCAATTCATCCTTCACATGAGGTAGATACTCCTCATACCGTGAAAGTAGGAAAAAAGCCGCCGAGAATATGTCAAAAGGCAGTGCGCTTTTCTCTCCTACCGCAAAAAAACCAAAGGTATCGTCCCACGGCCTTACCGTAATCTCAAGGCTTTCAACACCCTGTTGATTGAGTAAACCATGGCTTTGAATGAATAGCTCATTGCCCATGGGTTGTCGGCCATAGGAAAGTTTCGGTCCGGCATGTGCAATAAGTTCTTCTATGACTGACGTATATCCAACCTCAATACCGAGTATTTGCGTACATATGTGTTTGAAGATATAAGATATCCTGGGAGTAACTTGTTGGGTATAAACAAGGAGCATTACCGCTATAGTCTGTTAGAATGTGCAAAGCTAAAGTACGCTTTTTCGATCACTATAGCGGCATGCCGTTTTCCACGTAGAAAACCGGAGGTATAGTACAGTAGGCTATACTATGCGAATTATACTAAAAGACTGAAAAACAAACAGGAAAAGGTGTATTCCCGGCAGTTTTTCTTTAGGAAAACTTCAGCAAAAAAAGAGAAAAAACATAGGATTTATTGATCCGGGTGCAACCGAAACTTTCTAAATTGCAGGTAACGAATACGCATAAAACCATATGACTTCAACCACGTATTTGATTAATGACACGTTCAAGATCCTGATCGATACAAACGAGATCATAGCTAATGAAAATGCCCCGGAAGCAGTACGCACCAAAGTAGAACCTCAAACCATGAAGGTTTTAAAACTGCTTATCGAAGCACGTGGCAACATAGTATCTCGAAAGCATCTGCTCAAGCATATTTGGAACAATTATGACGGCGGTGAGGAAGGGATTAATCAAGCTATCTCCAAACTGAGAAAGATCATGGGGGACGATGCCCGAAATTCCGAGATCATCGAAACCATCTCCAAGCGCGGATATAGAATAATTGCCGGTATAGATCAATTACCCACAGTAAAAGCACCAGGTCCCGGTGAAATGTATATCGAACAGGATATCCCTCCCCGAATGAAAATTGTACAGCTTATCGAATACCTTAAAAAGCCTGTTCACCTTATCACCTTTATTGTTATAAGCACGGTCTGTATACTGGCCCTTTATTTCATCTATAAGATCATCTATGCCATGGTATGGAGCTGATGTCCTAACTACACACTACTTCAAATGAGCAACAAACTCACAACACGCACTCTTATTATCACAGCTATTTTTATCTGTTTTTCGGCAGTTTCTTTTTCTTCGGAAGGAATCTTGAAGTTCGATAAAGTACAATCCAATCAGTATATCGTATCGGTTTCCGAAGAAGATCCGCTACGAGCCAACGTAAAGGCCAAAATACATATGCAAGGCGATACACTGGTCATGAGTGGAAACTGTCCCAATTATGATTATCCGGAGGGATGGGCCACTTTTATCGGTTCGTTGAAAATAAACGACGCTAAAGGAGACCCCGTGTCGTTTAAATACGCCACTAAATCCAAGTGGGTATTATCTTCCGGTTTGGAAAGTCCTGTTACGGTGCGCTATACTGTGGATCTCTCATTTGTGAACGTGCCTTGGGACGTGGGTAATGAGCAGGCCGGATATTCAGATGGTGAATCTGTCTACCTCGTGAGTAAAGCACTT
This sequence comes from uncultured Aureitalea sp., assembly GCA_964614415.1. Taxonomy (GTDB): domain Bacteria; phylum Bacteroidota; class Bacteroidia; order Flavobacteriales; family Flavobacteriaceae; genus CAZTLE01. The sequence goes on from CAZTLE010000015.1 coordinate 15,050, forward strand.
TTTATGTTTGATGAAGGTGCTGATACCTCATCCGAAGTAATATTCGATCTTCCGTCATCATGGAAGCTGGCCACTGCCTGGACATCCCAGCCAAATGAAGGAAATCGTTTTCTTATTCCGAATAACGAATCCCTAATAGAAAATTCTCTGGTTTACGGAAATTTTAGCATGCATCGGTTCACCGAAGGAGCTTTCAGCTTTACCATAGCGCTGCCCGGAGAAGCCGGAAAGGACGCCCCGCTTATAAGTCCCGCATTATCAAAAATTGCCCGTGCCTACATGCGTATTTTTGATAAAACCCCTCCTACCGCCTATCTCATTACAATGTTCTATGCACGTCTCGACGATGGCGAGTCCTTTTTGACCAGCATGGCGTTCACACTACAGGATAAAGTAGGTGAGCACAATAAGATCATCTGGGCCAATCAAATGGCGCATGAACTTTTTCATTATTGGAATAGTGACCTCATGGAGGCAACTGATTATGGTGAAAGACAATGGTTTTCAGAAGGAACGGCCGAATACTATGCCAATATGACTTTGGTTAGAGAAGGTATTATATCTGAATCTATGTTTGAAAACAAAATAGAAAAGGTTCTGGGGCTCTACATGAACTATCGCGGTTGGCGGGAAGGTGAAACCTCCATGCTTAAAGCAGGTGAGGACAAAGGAGTTCATAGATTCCTGGTATATAATGGAGGTTGGGCGACTGCTATGGCCTTAGACACACTCATCATGGAACATAGCGACGGAAAAAAGAACCTTGACGACTTCTTCAGGCTAATGTTCGAAAGATTCCGCACTTCTCCCTATTCATACGAGGACATTATTCAAACCGCTTCGGAAGTATGCGGAAAGGACCTAACCGAATTCTTCTCAAAGTATGTCTCGGGCACCGAATTAATTCCGCTGGAAACCTATTTTTTGAAACTTGGATATTCCATGGCGGATATCATTTATGAAGGTGAACTTTATCTGACCCGATTGCCTCATAACCCTAAAGACCTAAATGCATTATGGTTGAGAAACTAAAGAGTCCTCTTTCTAAATTTTGTTCGAATCTGCAAAGCTGTAGTACCCGTTCTCGGTAATGATAATGTGGTCAAGGACCTTTATGTCCAGGCTCTCTCCGGCCTTTTTCAATTTTCGCGTAAGCTGTGTATCGGCTTGACTCGGGCGCAGCGTTCCCGAGGGATGGTTGTGCACCAAAATGAGCGCCACGGCACCCAATTGCAATGCTTGTTTAAACACAAGACGCGCATCGACCAGGGTTCCTGTGATCCCACCTTTGCTGAGCTGAGAGTATTCCAGTATCCTGCTTGAATTATTGAGATACAGGATCCAAAACTCTTCATGCGGAAGTTCCCCGATGATTGGCTGCATAAGCTCGAAAACCGACCTGCTCGATGAGATCTTCTTTTTTTCTGAAACTTCTTCAAGCCTGCGCCGGCGACCCAACTCCAAAGCAGCCCGGATGGTAATAGCCTTTGCCTGGCCAACTCCATGGAAGCTCATCAATTCTTCGATAGAGCACTTTCCCAAGGCGTTGAGATTGTTACCGGTAGACGCCAGCATTTTTTGCCCCAGTGCCACGGCGCTTTCGGTTCGATTGCCCGATCTCAAGAGAATTGCGATCAATTCGGCATCGCTCAATACATGAGGTCCCTTATGACGCAGTTTCTCTCTGGGCCGATCATCTTCATTCCAGTTCTTGATCGAAAAAGAGGTAGTTGGATTTCCCAATGTTCTGATAAATTTTTAAGATAAAGTGTATCTTTAGGGTGAAGGCGGGAAGAACTTTAAAGATACAAAACCGATCAGAAAAAGAAGCTATGAAATCACTTTTTGACACACATGCCTATGAGGAAATCAAAGGCCGGCTTGCACAACTTAATGCCAATAGTGAGCGACAGTGGGGTAAAATGACTGCAGGGCAAATGGCTTTTCACTGTCAATTTCCGCTGAAGTTGGCGCTGACCAGCAAACCTTTGAAGCGAAAATTTAATCCTATAGTGTATCTTTTTAAAAAGTCGTTATACAATGACAAGCCCTGGAAAAAGAATCTGCCAACCGCCCGGATGGCTAAAGTTTCTGAAGACAAGGATTTTGCCAGTGAGAAGGAGACGTTAACTCAAATGGTAGATTCCTTCTACGAACGGCGTAGCCAGGAAGAATGGCATGCGCATCCCGTTTTTGGAAAATTCACCAAGCAGCAATGGGGACAGATGCAATACAAACATTTGGATCATCACTTACGACAGTTTGGGGTTTGAAGCCCGAAGACCGAAGCTGGAAGTTCGAAGATGGAAGACCGAAGTAAAACTTAAAATTTAAAACTCAAAACTTAGCACTTAAGACTCCTAAATGCCTCCAACCAAATATCCACCGCCCTACCACCAATCCCACGACAGGGAAAAGATGATTGCTGTAATTAAGGCCTATCCTTTCGGGATGCTGGTTTCTGTTTTGGACGGGCAGCCGCTCATTACACATATTCCCATCATTTACAATGAAGATTCCGGGCGATTGGTAGCGCATATCGACAAGTACAATCCGCAGGTCGGGACCCTTAAGGATGGAAATGAGGTTACTGTAGTTTTCCGCGGCCCGGACACCTACATTTCACCCAGTGTTTATACCACAAAACAACTACCCACCTGGAACTACATCTATGTGCATATCAAAGGAATTATACGCCGTATAAATGACCCCGAAGCCGCCAAAGAGACCATGGTGGCCATGACCCATTTTCTTGAAAAGCCTGAACACAAGTTTGTTTTGGAAAAAGACAACACCCGGATGCATCGTGTTATCAACTACATTCAGGCGTTCGATATTGAGATCACACACTGGGAAGGGAAGTTCAAATTATCCCAGGACAAGAACGAAACCGATCAGGAAATGGCCAAGCAAGAACTGCTGAAGAACATCCCCGATCGATATCATGACTTTATTGAGGAAATGTATCGTTAATTCGCCTCTAAGGAAATATGCTGTTAATCCGGTTGGTCGATATTGAACGAGATAAGCCGCCTATCCAACCAAATTCTTCCGGAGTTTGTTCCCGCCCAGGTTCTTTTTATCTCCCCGATCCCTGAGGAAAAAAGCAAATCATCTCTCCCATTTGACATTTCTCCATCAGGAAAAATTGCATATCTGAGATTATTTCTACATTCGAAAACTCCGGCATCGACCTGGACACCTTGAGTCTCTTGTTGTAGTTCTCTGTATACAATAAGACCATTGAATTCATTCTCTATATAGGGTTCAGTATTTTCACTGGAAAAAAGTATCGTACCTGTGCTGTCAATTAGGTAGCCCAGGGAATCTCGCACTAACCGGGTTACGGTTCCGTTAACAGGGCATAAAGGACAAATATCATCGTTTCCTTGAGTAGTTGTTTCGATAACGAAATACCGGTTCTCATCTACCACTGAAGTGCCAACTATTTCGACACGGTCAAATATATCAAGCAGTTCCGGAATCTCCATTAGGTCATAATCTGCATATTGGTATTCCCATATGTTTCCAACTTTAAGCGCAAAAAAGCCAGGATCTTCCACCTCCTCCGGAGGGGTCTCGGTCGTGTCATCATTGCAGGCGACAGCCAATAGGGCCAGCAGCAACACTGAGAAAATTCTCATGTTCATACTAGTTGTTTTTTGAGTTTGTTCAGTGTAAAAACGCAGGTAAAAAGCGCTTTAGTATGCCTTGCTAATTAACGATCAGGCGCACGGACATGTTCTTTTGACTCTTCAGATACGTATTGCTCAGCAAATATCTAAATGGGTTATAGGTCATTACCTGAGTGATCATACCCATAGGAAGGCCCTTTGACGATTCCCAGGTATCGGGATGAAACTCCATCCAGAAATTAGTCTGAAAGTCCGGGGCTTCTTTATCCAGCAGGAAACGTAACGGTTGCGTCTTACGATCCTTTGGGTTCGTTGGATCCAGTGACAATATCACATAGGAATTCCCTGAGACAATTGTGTCACGCGGTTGCTGCCAACTCATTTCTGTAGCTCCTTTCTTGAGTCGCTTTAACAATCGCTTCTTTACCTGAACTTCATCGCCGTCATTCAACCTGTTTACAGCCAGATCGACGTATGCACATTTTCCAATGCCCCTATGCTCAAAATATAATTCTACACCTCCCTTAGGGTTACGCCTTATAAGTGCATAATAAGAATTGTCTTTGGAATTGACGAGCTGAGAGGTGAGATACCCTCGTTTTCCTTTCTTCTCAAACAGGGTCTCGTAAACCAGTAACCTGTCGAAAGTATAGGTTTCCTGGGACCAGGTTAGTACTGGAGTTAACAGTAGCAGCAGGCAGTATGCAGAGAAGTAATTGCGACGCATGACACCTCAATTTGCTATACAAATTACAAATTGTTGCCCTAATTGTCAATAACTTGCGCTACCTCGTCAAAGCTCAGGCCTCCATAATTACCACTGCTCATAAGCAGTAACGCAGTGTTGTCAAAGTTCTGAGAGAAAAGATACTCTTTGAATGCTGCAGGTTCAGTAAAAATAACAAGATCATCGCGTTGAAATGCCTCGGCGATCTGCACTTCGGAAATGGGTTCCAGTTTCTTGATAGCCACTGCATGTGGTGAATAGAATACCACGGCCTGATCGGCAGCATCTAGAGCTCCTCGATATTCAGAGAGGAACTCAGGATTAAGACTGCTGTATGTATGAAGCTCAAGGCACGCCAATAACGTTCTTTCAGGATACTGATTTTTCACAGCCTGGCTGGTCGCCTGTACTTTGGAAGGAGAATGCGCGTAATCCTTGAACGCGACTGTAGCACTGGTTTCAATAATTTTTTCCAATCGCTTACTGGCGCCCTTAAACGTTGCAATGGCTTCGTAGAAGTCATCCGCATCCACACCCATAAGCTGACAGATCCATCGTGCGCCTTCCAGGTTGTTGAGGTTGTGCTTTCCAAATACTTCAATAGGCATGGGGCCTTCCGGCGTTTCCAAAAGGGTCTCCCCGTCTTCCACCTCGTAGGCCGGTGTTCGATACGCGTATTTTTTAATAAGCTGTTCAGAGTTTTCCACTACCCGCTTCACTTCGGTATCTTCTTCGTTGTAAACGATAGCCCCTCCCGGAGTGATACAATTCAGAAAAATATCAAATTGTTCTACATAGTTGTCATAGGTGGGAAACACATTGATGTGATCCCAGGCAATTCCACTTAACAATGCAATATTGGGCTTATACAGATGGAACTTAGGGCGCCTGTCAATGGGAGATGACAGATATTCGTCCCCCTCGAGAACTATAAAGTCATTTTCTTCGGTTAGATGAACCATCGTAGTGAAGCCCTCCAACTGCGCTCCGACCATATAATCTACTTCCCGTCCGTGATAATGCATCACATGCAGGATCATTGAAGTGATTGTGGTCTTTCCATGCGATCCGCCAATAACCACGCGCGTCTTGTCTTTAGACTGCTCAAAAAGGAATTCCGGGTATGAATAAATGGTAAGTTCAAGCTCTTCTGCGCGAAGCAATTCGGGATTATCCGGTTTGGCGTGCATCCCCAGGATGACCGCGTCAAGTTTGGTAGTTATTTTATCCGGAAACCATCCATAGGCTTCAGGAAGTAGTCCTTTGGCTTCCAGTCGGCTTTTTGAAGGATCGAATATTTCATCATCACTTCCGGTTACTTCATATCCTTTCTCATGCAATGCCAGGGCGAGGTTGTGCATAGCGCTACCACCAATGGCAATAAAATGTACTCTCATCCGAATAATTTAAGGGGTAAAGATAGTATTGAATGATGAATATCGAATCAAGAATTTTGAAGGATCAGGAACTGCAGCGATTCTGCGAGGAAGTTCACGACCGACGCAGTCTGCCGCATTAGACAGTTTGCTTCTCCTTCTGCGAAGGATCGCAAAGACCATATGCTCTAAATTTGGAATTTTTACCCTGAGCTTGCCGAAGGGTGGAATTTGAGACTTGAAATTTTCCCTTATAGGGACAATATCACTTCTTTCTCCTTTTGCGCTTCCTCAAAATCAGGTCGGTCCAACAAAGCTTTGTCAATCCACTTCAAGGCAGTTTGCTTTTCGCCTTTGTTCTTATAGATCTGTGCAAGTCGGTAGTACGCCCAGTCTTTGGGAACACCATCCTTGACCGAATGATTTTGGATGTAAGCCTGCAGGCAGTTAATCCCGAGTTCGGCATCGAGGTTGTACTGGGCCGAAATTTTGCCGATTTGATAGTTGAGATTGTTTCGCTTGTGGATTTTAAGTGATTTTGAAGCGGTTTCAATGGCCTCTTTCGGCTGATTGGTATTCTCGTAAAGAGAGGTAAGCTTCTCATAGGTATGTGGTGAACCACCCACCTTGATCGCCATTTTATAAAAACGTTCCGCATCATCAGGGCGGTCGCTGTATTCGGCGATATATCCATTAGCCAAATAACCATCTACCGGAGAAATGTTCTTTAATTCGTTTGCAAATCGGATCGCCTTGCGCTCACTGCCTCCGATAATCCCCGGAAGCTGAATATAGAACTCAACCAGGGCCCAACGAACATCAATGTGATTGGGATCCAGTTTGGCCGCTTTCAGAAAGTGTTTTTTGATACTGCCAATCATACCAAGCGCCCTGATTCTTGAGATTTCCAGGGCTTTCATTCCCATAGCTCCTCCGTACTTGTAATGATAATTGGCACTGTTATCATCTTCTTCTACCAGGGACTCGTAATAATCGATAGCCGTATCCCAATCCTTGGCGTAGCAGGCAATATCGCCCAGGTATTCACGTGTTTTAGCGTCATTGGGGTTCGTGGACAAATGGGCCTCAAAGTGAGACTTCGCCTGCGTATACTTTTCCTGGTTAAAAAGAGACTCCCCCTTGTCAAATGACGACTGGGCCAAGAGTGCCATTGGCAAAAGCATAAAAAGATACAGTACCTTTTTCATACGGTTCGATTGGGATTCAAAAATAAACAACTTTTATCTAATTACGTAAAACGACGCAATTTGGTTGCCTGGTATAAAAAATTTGTCAACATCGTATAAGTACCATTTTTGCTGGAAAATCCACACTTATTAACTCCCTATTTTACAACTATTTACCCCTGATCTTGAGGTTATTGCGTATCTTGAAGTACTAACTTTTTTAAATTATTCACTATGAATTCAAAAGTTTCAATGGTAATTCGCATTGTATTGGGTCTGGCAGTACTTTTCTTTGGGCTCAATAAGTTCTTCCATTTCATGGAACCGGGCGGTGATATGTCCGAGGCGGCCGGAAATTACTTCGGTGCGTTAACGGCGACCAAAACCCTTACCATGGTGGCCATTGTTGAGATTGCAGCCGGTTTGGCCCTGATTTTTAACAAATTTGGAGCACTTATGGCCGTGATCCTAATGAGCGTGTCTGTAAATGCTACGTTGTTCCATGCAACGCTCGACCCAGGAAACATTGGGCCTGCAGCAGCCATGTTGGTACTTAATATTCTTGTTTTGTACGGCTACCGCGACAAGTACAGCGGTATGCTTTCCGGATAAAATACAGAGGCCTTCGGGCCTCTTTTTGTTTCCCTCCCTCCCCACACCTCCAAACTAAATAAAATGACCTGTTAGCTCAATCATGAGCATCGTTCACATACTTCATGTTTATATCCGAACGTTGTTCCTATACCTTGTGGGAAAATCAAAACAATGAAACGACTAGCCATCTTATTTCTACTACTGGTCCTTACCTCGGCCGGATACGCACAGCAAAAATCATTCGAAACGCTTTGGAAGCAGGTTGAACTGCTTGAGCTTCAGGGAAAACAAAAGTCCGCGTTGGAAGTCGTAAATGGCATTGCGGAAAAGGCCATTGCGGAAAAACACGAAGTACAGCGCATCAAAACATTACTCTTTCAAAGCAAGTTTGCACTCACACTGGAAGAGGATGCCCAATTAAAGATAGTCTCCGAATTCAAAGAACTGGCTACCAGCAGCGCCACTCCTACCCGCAATGTTGTTGAAAACATGCTCGCCAGGATATACTGGGATTATTTTCAGAACAAACGCTTTTACATCTATCAACGAACTAAAACCGATTCCAAAGTAGATCCCGACGATTTCCGTACCTGGGATACGGAGACCTTACTTGCCGAAATAAGAACCCACTATCTCAATTCGTTGCAAAATGGGCTCATCCTACAGCTCACCCCTATTTCCGATTACAAAGAGATCATCAACTTCAAGGAGAATTCACAACGCTTCAGACCCACATTATTTGACTTCCTAAGTCACAATGCACTTGCTTTTTTCAAGACTACTGAAAGTGATATTACACAGCCGAGTTATCAGTTTCAAATTACGGATGGTACCTACTTTACTGAAGCACCCCAGTTTGCACTTCAGAAAATCACCCACAAAGACAGCATAGCTCAACAGTTAAATGCGCTTAAGATCTATCAAAGTCTTATCAAATTTCACAACAATGACACCGATCCCATGGCCCGGGCCTACATAGATGTTGAACGGTTGATGTTCCTGCATGACAATGCCCGTTTCCCTGAAGCACAAAAAGTGTACGAAAATGCCCTTGAAAAGGGGGTGCAGGCAACTCAGGGAGAAGCAGCCTCCTTCTATGCCTTCGAATTGGCGAATCTATATTCTCGCCAGGGAAGTGAATATGTCATTGAACAGAATGAGGACAACAGATGGAAGAAAAAAGAGGCCTTAGAACTCTGCAACAGCTATCTGGAGGCCTTTCCGGAAGGAGTAAGGGCTCAAAAATTCAAGACTCTTAAAAAGGAACTGTTGCGTCCTGAAATGCGGATTGAAGCCGAGGAGTTCGTTCTTGTGCGAAGACCATCCTACATGAAAATCAGGTATGAGAACTTCAAGTCCCTCTACACCTCCGTATACTCCATTAACCGCAGGCAGCTTCGTAAACTTAGGGACAAACGCAACCAATCTGATAAATGGGAATACATCAAAACCCTTCCGGTCGTAAAACAATGGACCAGTTCGTTACCCGATGAAGGCGACCTCCAGAGCCATGAAACCGAGATTGAGCTTCCTCCTCTGGAGAATGGAGAATATGTTTTGCTTGTAAAACCGTCAGAAGAAAGTGAGGAGACTTTTTTTGACTATACCTTTATTCAGGCGACGAACATAGCTCTGGTGAGCAAACAAACCAAAAAAGGAAATGTAATTCAGGTCGTAGACAGATATAATGGAAGGCCTTTGAGCAAAACTCAGGTCACAATTGAATACGAGCGTAGGACCGATATCAAGAGGGAACAAAAAGAGACAGATGTCAATGGAGAGTTCATAATGCTGAGTTCTTACGACAGAAGCCGTTGGCGTCCCTCATATATAATAAGTCATCCTGTCATTGGGGATGCCCATTTCGAGGGAGCAAACTACTATGGATATTGGTCAAGGCCTAAAGAAAAAATATCGTACAACGCCTTTATTTTTACCGACAGAAGTATCTATCGCCCGGGACAAACCGTCTACTTCAAAGCAATCGCAATGAAAACGGAGAACGGTGTTTCTACAGTTGTTCCCAATCATGAAATGTACGTTGATCTTAGCGATGTAAATGGCGATGATATTGGTGAATTAGAACTGAAAACCAACGAATATGGTACGATCTCGGGAGAATTTGTACTACCCCGAAATACCTTGACCGGTCAATTCACTATGGACGCATATTCACTGTCGTATGACGACCTGGATGCGGTTACATCCATATCTGTCGAAGAGTACAAGCGGCCTAAGTTTGAGGTGAAGTTCGATCCTGTAACCGAGTCGTACCGCGTCAATGACAGTATTGCCGTTACCGGAAAAGCCCTGGCCTACGCCGGAAGTAATATTACCAACGCCAGGGTAAAATATACAGTGCGTCGGATCGTACAATATCCTCGCTGGTATTCCCGCGGTTATCAGTATGAAACTTATTACTACGGAGGTGAAGGGCAGGAAATAACCTTTGGAGAGACCGAAACCGATGCCAAAGGAACCTTTGAAATTAACTTCAAAGCCCTTCCGGATTTGACGTCCAGCAAAGAGAATCAACCCATCTTCAATTATGAAGTTGCGGTAGACATTACGGATATAAATGGCGAAACCCGAACCAAAGAAACCACGGTTCGGGCAGGCTATCATACCCTGGAGATTGATGCAGTCCTTCCTAATCCCCTGGACAAGGCCCAAAAATGGTATGATATGGTCTTGACCACTCAAAATCTAAATGGTGAATTCACTCCTTCCAGGGGAACCATTACAGTCCATAAATTAAAGGGTCCGGACCGTGTGCTTCGTCAACGTCCCTGGAGTGCGCCCGATTACCGATCCATGACCCGCGCAACGTTTGAGCAGAAATTTCCTTTCGATTCGTATGATGACATGAACGCATTTAACAACTGGGAACGGGGAGAGCAGGTTTTCGCACAGGCATTCGATACCGGTGAACGTAAGGAAGTGACACTCGGAAACCTTAAAAAATGGGAATCCGGTCAATATGTGGTCGAGCTAAAGGCTACGGACGCCTTTGGTATGGAGGTAAAGGACATAACCTATTTCCGCCTCTTTGGAAACAAGGATAAAATTCCGGCCGATAATGCCCGGTTTGAGGTCTCTAAGAACAAAGAGCAGTATGCGCCCGGTGAAAAAGCTCAACTCAAAATCGGATCTGCCTCTTCGATCTATGTCACCCTGTCCGTCGAAAAAGACCTTGAGATTGTGAGCACCCGGGTGGTAGAAGTGGACAAGGAGTTCAAATACATTGATTTTCCGGTCTCAGAAGACGATTATGGCGGGTATCTGGTACATTATAGCTATGTGTATCAAAACAGTGGGTATAGCGGTACGATGCGTATCGAAGTTCCTTATCCTAAAGATGAATTAACCATAGAGACTCTGACTTTTAGAGATAAGATGAAGCCGGGTGAAGATGAAACCTGGAGTTTCAAAGTGAAGGGGCCTAAAGGGGAAAAGGTTGCGGCAGAAATGTTGGCCAGCATGTACGATACCTCCCTGGATCAGTTCCGACATCATCAATGGTCGTTCGATCCAACGCCTGAAAAGATCTATGACGGGTTTGGGAGCGCTTCTTTCGTAAATACATTTTCCAAAAGCTACCTCAACCTTTACGATCGCAGTTACTCCAACCGCAATGCCAGAATAAGGCAGGCCTGGGATCAATTTAACTGGTTCGGGTTCGAGATCAACAACTCCTCAATAGCCCGGAATTCCTATTTAGCGTTCTTGCGCGGTAAGGTACAGTCTCAATATAGAAGCGGTATCGAAGAAGGGTATATACATGGCACCGTGTACAATGAGGAATACGGTAGTCCGCTTCCCGGAGTCAACATTACTGTCGAAGGAACTGCGGAGGGTACGACCACAGACTTCGAAGGTAAATTCAGTATAGCAGCTAAACCCGGACAAGATTTATTCTTTGACTATATCGGGTATCATTTGGTCAAGTATAAAGTGGAAGCTTCCAAAAACTACATAAGCATTGAGATGAGTCCAAATACGGATGAACTTGACGAGGTAGTTGTCACTGCCTCGGGTGTGACCAGGCAGAAAAAGGCACTGGGTTATGCGGTGAGTACGGTGGAGTCTGAAAGCATCCGGCAGTTCAATGCGGAAGGGGATGTGGCCCCGCTTCTTTCCGGTAAAGCAGCAGGTGTTCAGATAGGTGATTATTATTACGACAATGCTATTGCCGAGGTATTAGTGGGAGCCGGCGGGCAACCGAACAACGATTTTGACGATGTGGTAGTTCGAAAGAACCTTCAGGAAACAGCATTCTTCTTCCCGCACTTACAAACCGATGCAGAAGGGCAGATCACATTTTCCTTTACCGCGCCTGAAGCCCTCACCCGCTGGAAACTACAGCTGTTGGCACACACTAAGGAGCTACAAAGCAAAGTGACTTCCCTTAATTCAATAACTCAGAAAGAGCTCATGGTACTCCCTAATGCTCCTCGATTCCTGCGGGAAGGAGATAAGATTACCATTCAGACCAAAATCGCCAATCTAACCAAAGAGGAGCAATTGGGTACGGCCGTGCTTAGATTAGTGAATGGCCTGTCCCTGGAAGCCATAGACATTCCTCTGGGCAATGGAGACAATGAACGGAATTTTACCATCGATGCCGGAGGCAACACAGAGGTATCCTGGAATCTCAGTATTCCGGAGGGAATTCAGTCGGTGCAGTATACCGTGATCGCAAAATCACAGGCTTTCAGTGACGGCGAACAAAACTGGCTGCCCGTACTTCCCAACCGGATGTTGGTTACAGAAACGTTGCCTATGTGGGTTCGTTCCAACGAAACGCGTTCTTTTAGCCTCGACAAACTAAAGAACAATACGTCCCCTACCCTTAGACATGAGCGACTTACACTTGAGATCACTTCCAATCCGGCCTGGTATGCCGTTCAGGCACTGCCATACCTTATGGAGTATCCGTATGAATGCAGTGAACAGACCTTTGCACGCTACTATGCCAACGCACTGGCAACGCATATTGTGGAACAGCAACCTCGTATCAAACAGGTGTTCGATCAATGGAAGGATTCGGAAACTTTGTTGAGCAATCTGGAAAAGAATGAGGAGCTAAAATCATTACTTATTCAGGAAACACCCTGGTTAAGGGAAGCACAAAGCGAAGGAGAGCAAAAGAAGCGCATTGCCTTGTTGTTCGATTACAACAAAATGAACAACGAGCTCATTGCCACGATGAACAAGTTGCGCAACAATCAAATGACATCAGGTGCATGGCCCTGGTTCCGGGGCGGACTTGAAAACCGCTATATCACCCAACACATTGCCACCGGTTTCGGACATTTGGAAAAACTCGGCGTGTCCTTCTATAATGGCGAAAAGAATATGCTTAAAAAAGCAGTTACCTGGTTGGATGAAAAATTCCTGGAGGAATACGACAGGCTAAAACGTTATAACCCGAAAGTTGATCTTACCCGGGATCATTTAAGCAATATGCAACTCCAATACTTGTATATGCGCAGCTTTTACCCATACATCGAAAAATCCGAACGCGTGCAGGAGGTAACGGACTACTACCTGAATCAAATAAAGACCTATTGGTTAGATCAGCCGTTATATGCCAGGGCCATGATGGCTATTATTACATACCGGCAGAACGAGGACGAAACGGCCACCGCTATTCTTACTTCGCTGAAAGAGACCAGTATTGTTTCGGAAGAGTTGGGCATGTACTGGAAAAGCAATACTGCATCCTGGTACTGGTACCGGGCACCTATTGAAACCCAGGCATTGCTGATCGAAGCATTTTCAGACATTACCCGGGACACGGAAGCCATTGACAATATGAAAATCTGGTTACTGAAGCATAAACGTACAAACCGCTGGGAAACTACACGATCTACGACAGATGCCATCTACGCCATTTTATTGCAGGGCAGTGACTGGCTAAGTGTTACCGAAGCCGTTGACGTATCCGTTGGAGGGTCTGCAGTAAACCCAAATACCCTGGACAATGTGCAGGCCGAAGCGGGAACCGGGTATTTCAAAACGAGTTGGGGTCGTGGCGAAATCTCTCCTGAAATGGCGGATGTCACGCTCTCAAAAAAAGGAGATGGTGTCGCCTGGGGTGGGCTCTACTGGCAATACTTTGAGGACCTGGACAATATCACCAAAGCCGAATCGCCCCTCAAGGTGGCTAAAAAACTCTTCCTGGTATCCAACGCGGATCGCGGTGAGGAGATGGCGGAAATTACAGACGGTAAGAATGTAAAAGTGGGTGACCTCATTCGCGTGCGTATTGAAATACGCACCGATCGCGATATGGAGTTTATTCACATGAAAGACATGCGGGCGGCAGGATTGGAACCTGTGGACATAATTTCAGAATACAAATGGCAGGACGGCCTTGGATACTATCAGGCCACTAAAGATGCATCGACCAATTTCTTTTTCGATTGGTTGCCAAAAGGAGTTTACGTGTTCGAATATGACCTGCGGGTGAACAATTCAGGCGATTTTGGTAACGGCATTACAACGCTGCAAAGCATGTACGCGCCTGAGTTTTCAAGTCACAGTGAAGGTGTGCGGCTTAAGGTAAACTAACGGCGTTTCGACTTTGGAGGATACTTGTTTAGTATCTTCTGAATGATCGCAAGATAATAGGCCTCTCTCTGCTCGGGAGTGGCCTTTTCTCTGTACTTAGCTTCGCTTACGGCCTGCCAAACGAGTTTATCTTCAGCAGTATCCACAAAATCCAGGGTAAATATCTGAACCAACCTGGGGCCTCCCAAAGGGATGCCTCCGCTTACGCCACCGCCTACATTACGACCTCCGCCACCAACACCAATGCCTATGGAACTCTGGGAATTGGAGATTGCTTCTTCGGCGTAGAAATTAATGACAAAATCCGGCGTACTGCTCATGGTATACCCACGGGAGCGTAACAAGCTGTCCAGTGCGTACTTCACCCGCTTATCGTCCAACTGATTCAAACCGGAATCGATGCCGGGGTAATAATTATAGGTTTTGTATTTAGTAAAATCTGTCCCTTTCTCAAAATCGGTATTCACGGCTGCCCCACAAGAAAGCATAAGAACAGAGAGCATCACAATCATTAGATACTTCATAGCCTTGTTTTTTATAAAGGTAGCGAAAAAGTGGGAATAGGTTTGCCTATATTTGAGTAGATACCGCATTCAGAATATGGACAGTCTCATTACGGCATTACGACAGTATACTACCGTTTCGGCGGACCTTGAGAACAGGATCACGCAGGTTTTTACAGAAAAGAAAGTCGATAAGCAGGCCGAGCTATTGAAAGAAGCCGGTTATTGCAATCATTTTTACTTCATTGAAAGCGGTTTATTGCGGTCCTATTTCTTACAAGACGGTAAGGAACGTACCTATTGGTTCTATGCTGAAGATCAGTTTTGCACGGCCTGGTACAGCTTCTATACCGGTGAACCGAGTTTTGAAACCCTGGAAGCTATTGAACCCAGTACGTTATGGGCGATCTCAAAAACAGATTTCGAAGCGTTGGCAGACACCCATCGCGAGTTTGAACGATTCGCCCGAAAGTTCATCGAAATACAGTATGCAGTGATGGACAATATCACCAAGAACTTTCAGGATCTTACGGCCACCGAGAAATACGAATCGCTAACAGCCTCTATGCCTAACCTCGATCAGCGAGCCAAGCTTGGACAAATTGCCTCTTTTCTGGGAATGAGTCAGGAAACCCTGAGCCGCCTTAGAGGTAAGAAGTGATTTTTTGATTTAGGTCAAAGGAAAGCACAATCCCGCACCATAGTTTTGCCCCAAAACAACAACTTATGAGCAATTGGAAACTAGCAGGACTAAGCGCCTTGATTATTGGTATGCTGGCCGGGATTCCACATCTCGTTGCAACGAGATCGGATTCAGCATCCCTTGAAAATCGAGATTTATACATTACTTCGGAAGATGTGGATCGCAATCGATTGCCTCGCACCCGCGATGTGGAGGTTACAACAGCTACAGAACTTTCGGGCCTATGGAAGGCAGCATATACTTCGGACGAATTCACCGGCAACATGATCGTCGAAATACGCAACGAAGATACGTCCTGGGCAGGCTATGTCGTGGAGTATACAGATGCCTATGGGAATTCGCTTGCTGCCGAAGACAAGATCCTTGAAATTACGGGAAAGAAGGGCAAAAAATGGAAAATCATTTATACCATGACTTACGAAGGTGAAACATATCGAATGCCCGGCCATATTGTTTTGATCTCCGAAACGAAACTAAAGCTCACCTACGACCTCGAGGGCTATGGTGACACCGAAGTCTGGACAAAAGTAACCGATTAAGCATGCTGGAATACCTTGCAAAACAATTAGATTGGGTTGACGTAATCCATTGGTTCGGGATCTTCAATGATTGGAGCGTGTTATACGTAATCCTGCCGTTCTTCATTTTTGAACTCATTCGGTATACGGTGCTGCGACGCCTCACCTGGGGATTGGTTAAGGATTCTATAGCCAATCTAATCACTTTTGGGGCCTTCGTAGTGATCGAATACATACTTGGGATCCTGGCGGTCACCAAGCTCTACTTTTGGGTCTATGAACATGTTAGCTTGCCGCACTTGCCGCTCAATTGGGTTACGATAATCTGCTGCATACTGCTTGCTGACTTTACCTATTACTGGGATCATCGAATGCTGCACAGGGCAGGTATTGGTTGGGCAACTCATACCGTTCATCACAGCTCGCCGCATTTTAACATGTCGGTCGCCTATCGCTTTGGCCCCATGGATTCGATATTCCCAATATTATTCTCGCTACCCATCGTGATGTTGGGATTCGACCCGGTACTGGTATTACTTTCTGAAGTGTTTGTTCAGGTGTTCCAAACGCTGCTGCATACCGAAGCCATTAAAAAGCTGCCAAAACCCATAGAATACATTTTCAATACGCCGTCCCACCACAGGGTACATCACGGATCCAACCGACAGTACTGGGACAAGAACTACGCCGGCATGTTCATCATCTGGGATCGTATGTTGGGCACCTTCGAACCTGAGGTCGAGGAAGTTCGCTACGGATTGGATAAACCCATTAACTCCACCAACCCCATAGTTATATTCCTTCATGGATTACAACGGCTTTTTAAGAGGGTGACGGAAACCAGGGGAATGGTAAACAAGCTAAAACTACTCATAAAACCACCCGGATGGCAACCGGGAGAGAATGATGAATTACGAATGTCGAATGACGAATGACGAAGCGAGTGGTTTGTGGCCTGTCTGCCGCAGGCAGGTTAATGGTTTATAACTTAGCACTTAAAATTCAAAACTCAAGATTTACAACTCAAAACTTAACACTTCAAACTCAAAATTTAGAACTTAGGACTCAAAACTCAACATTTACAACTTAAAATTCAACACTCAACACTTAACACTTAACACTTAACACTTCAAACTCAAAACTTAACATTTCAAACTCAAAACTTGAAACCAAGCACCTTCATCTGGACCGATCTCTCCGCCTACAGCCTTTCCAGGGCCAATGAATTCTACCAAAATATTTTCGACTGGACCTTTTACGATGCGGGAGATGGATATCAGGTGGCATACTCTAACGCTAAAGAGGCCGCTGGAATGTATGCCATGCCTCAAAAGTTCATCGATATGGGGATGCCGTCATTCTGGATGTCCTACGTACAAGTCGAGGATGTACTCAAAACCGTTGATACCGCGCGGGAGTTGGGAGGTATTATCGAACTGGTCGACAGGCTTCCTTCGGGTAACATAGCACTTATCAGGGATTCGCTGGGAGCCGGATTTACTGTTTATGACGGAACGGAATTTAATGGCCGAACTTCAGATCTTCCGGGAAGATTGGTATGGAACGAACTATTTGTTTCTGATGCAACCAGGGTTATGGAATTCTATGCATCCCTCTTTCAATGGAGATATCAGGATCTGGGTAATGATCGGCATCTTATACTTACTTCTGAAGGAGAAATCGTTTCGGCCATTCAGCAAATATCCAATGACATCAAGGGAAAACACGAATACTGGGCGGTGTACTTCGGGGTGAAGGATCTTTCTGAAACCAAACAAAAAGTAGCAGCCAACGGCGGAAAACTCATCTTCGAATCCGGCACCGAGGTCCTCTTCGCCGACCCGGACGGCGCCATGTTCCAGGTCACTCAGATTTAACTACGAAACTTTTCGGAAACTTCGTTATCTTTAGGTTTCGTTTCGGAATCAGGATGTTCAAGACAGGAATCATGACGTTCATGCATTCATCTTGCAACCTGAAACTTGCAACCAGAAGAACAACCAATTCAAAAGAAACCTTAAAAATGAAACGACTTGTATCCCTATTACTACTTGGTACCCTATTTTCACTATCTGCCCAAAACAATTCCAACTCCCCATGGCATATCATAGCCGATAACATCGATCCCAATAATTATTACGGGATTACGGTTGCCAACGGAATGGTTGGACTCGTTTCTTCACCTGATCCTTTAAAAGTGAAGGACGTGGTCCTAAATGGCGTTTACGATTACTACCAACGCGGACGGGTTAGCAATATCCTGAAGACCTTTAGTCACATGAATATGCACCTGGAGGTAGACAAGCGCCGTATTGATCGCAATAGTATTTCAGGTTATGCCCAAACGGTGGATATGAAACAGGCCAAGCTCATCACCACCTTTGATGTAGGCAATAAAGTGTCGGTAAAGCACGAGCTTATGTCGCTTCGCAATTTGCCGTATACGGCGATGAGTATCATCGAGATCACTGCCAAGCAGAATGTGGAGATCGTACCCATCAATTACATCGAGGCACCCAATCATCTGAGTGATGTTCGTAACCTGTATTCGGAAATTGACAGGCCGCATGTGTTGATTCCCTTAATGTCTTCTGTAGCG
>CAZTLE010000016.1:0-32290 GCA_964614415.1 uncultured Aureitalea sp.
TTCAGTATGAGATCCAACATTACGGTAAAATCCTGAATGCCAATCGTTCGTACTACCTAACCCGGACTCAGCCGCCGTTCTATTCGAGTATGATTCGCGAGATTTTTGAAGTGACCGGTGACCGGCAATGGTTGCAGGAGCATCTTAAAACGGCGATCAGAGAATATCAAACCGTGTGGATGGTACCTGGAAAACGACTCACGGATCTGGGTTTGAACAGGTATTTGGCGGAAGGCATAGGCATTCCTCCCGAGTGCGAAGCGGGTCATTTTCATGCCGTACTGAAACCTATTGCCGAGAAAGCCAACATACCGCTTGATGACTATGAAGCCGGATACGCGAACGGAACTATTGAAAATGCCGAACTGGATACCTATTTCGTTCATGACCGAACCGTACGGGAATCTGGTCATGATACCTCATACCGACTGGAAGACCGTTGTGCAGATCTCATATTGGTTGAGCTGAACGCCATGCTCTACAAATACGAGATGGATTTCGCGCAACTCATTGAGACCGAATTCTCTGATTCTTTTGAATACGAAGGACAGGTATACACTTCCGGATATTGGTATGCGAAGGCCGAAGAGAGAAGACGACTGGTCGACACCTATCTCTGGAACGAGCACGAAGGCATGTACTTCGATTGCTATCTGGATGGCGAACAACTGGATTTTGTCTCAGCAACGCTGTTCACCCTACTTTGGGCCGGGATGGCATCAGCCGAACAAGCGAAGGCCGTTGTACATACGGCTATTCCTAAATTGAAAGAGAAAGGTGGGATTGCCTCGTGCACAAGGGCAAGCAGGGGAGAAGTGAATGAATCCCGTCCTCAAAGACAATGGGACTATCCAAACGGATGGGCCCCGCATCAAATGATGATCTGGCGTGGTCTGTTCAACTATGGATATGAAAACGAGGCACAGGAACTTATCTATCGCTGGTTATATATGATCACCCGCAATGCGGTGGATTATAACGGGACCATACCGGAAAAATACGATGTTGTGGAAGCAACACACAAGGTCTTTGCTGAATACGGGAACGTGGGGACTCAGTTTGAATACATTACCAAAGAAGGTTTTGGTTGGATGAACGCCTCATATCAGTATGGCCTTTCCCTGTTAAAAAAAGAACTCAGAGAAGCACTTAACGAACTTAAAACACCGGAGGAGCTGTTTTAGCGAATTATATGAACCGCAAAGAAAACATTGAAAAATTGGATGGGTCCCAATGGGACTTTGTTGTTATAGGTGGTGGTGCCAGCGGATTGGGAGCGGCGGTTGATGCGGCTTCCCGCGGTTTTAGCACGTTGCTGTTGGAGAGCCATGATTTTGCGAAAGGCACTTCGAGCCGCAGTACCAAGCTGGTACATGGCGGGGTTCGGTACCTTGCCCAGGGAAACATAGGCCTCGTGAAAGACGCCTTGCGGGAGCGTGGCTTGTTGGCACGCAATGCGCGGCATTTGTTCCGAAATCAGGTATTCATAATTCCTTCGTACAGTATTTGGAAAGGGATCTTCTATTGGTTTGGACTGAAGTTATACGATGTGCTATCAGGACGACTCAGCCTGGGCAAATCCCTTTGGGTAAGCAAGCGCACGACCTGTGCATGGCTGCCATTGCTCAAACCCAGGAACCTGTCAAATGGAATTGCCTACCGGGACGGACAGTTCGACGATGCCCGTTTGGCGATCAATTTAGCACGAACAGCAGAAGAGCAAGGCGCGACTGTGGTGAACTATACTAAGGTTGTAGGCCTTCTGAAGGATGAAAGCGGAACTGTGAACGGTGTTGTGGCCAGGGATATGGAAACCGGCCAGGAATATGAAGTGCGGGCTCGTGCCGTAATCAACGCTACAGGGGTATTTTCGAACAAGATATTGAAGCTCGACAGCAAGGCACCGGATGATATTCGGGTGGTACCCAGCCAGGGAATTCACCTCGTACTGGACGCCTCTTTCCTCAATAGTGAGAAAGCCCTTATGATCCCTAAAACAACCGATGGCCGGGTACTCTTTGCCATTCCCTGGTACGGCAAAGTAGTCGTTGGAACTACCGATACCCAGGTCAAGAAAACCGAGTATGAACCACTTCCACTAAGTGATGAGATCGATTTCATCCTGGCCAATGTATCGAGGTACTTAACCCGTACACCGGACCGCAGTGATATCAAGTCGGTGTTTGTGGGACTGCGCCCGTTGGTGGCGTCAAAAGAAGACAGAAAGAACACCAAAGAAATATCCAGAGGGCATAGAATATTGGTGTCAGGCAGCAAGCTGATCTCCATCCTTGGAGGTAAATGGACCACCTATCGAAAAATGGCCGAACAGGTAGTGGACAAAGCCCTTGAAGTACATCAGATAACCTCGGAGCCATCCCGTACTCACAACCTTGAAATTCACGGGAATGTTCCCAAAGGCAAGGAATTGGATGCCGATCTCTCCGAATACGGTTCAGATGCGGCAGTGGTAAGGGCAATTTGGGCTGAAGACACGCGGAATAAGGAACGAATTCATCCCGAGTACCCCTTTACGCTTGGACAGGTGATCTTTAGCGTTCGCTTCGAAATGGCCCGGACGGTAGAGGATATTTTGGCCCGGAGGACTCGATTGTTGTTCCTGGATGCCAGAGCCGCACGTTCCAGTGCCCGTAAAGTGGCCCTTATTCTGGCGGAAGAACTGGATCGTACGAATGACTGGGTTGATGAACAGGAGAACACTTTTACCGAGTTGACCCAGCGATACTTACTTGAATAAAAGAGCAATTATGAAGGGAAAATATATCATGGCTTTGGATCAGGGAACCACGTCTTCCAGGACCATTCTCTTTGACTCAAATGGAGAAATAGCATCCGTTGGGCAGCAGGATTTTGAACAGATATTTCCGAAGCCGGGATGGGTAGAGCACGATGCTAACGAGATCTGGACCTCTCAATTGAAGACCATTGAACTTGCTATGGAGAAGGCCGGGATTTCTTCCGAAGATATTGCTGCTTTAGGAATTACCAATCAGCGCGAAACCACAGTGGTTTGGGATCGGGAGACAGGAGAGCCGGTGGGCAATGCGATCGTGTGGCAGGACCGGAGAACCGCTTCCTATTGCGATCAGTTAAAAGATGACGGACTCACCCAAATGGTACGTCAGAAGACCGGATTGATCATAGACGCATATTTTTCTGCAACCAAGGTAAAGTGGATACTGGATCATGAGGACAGCGATAGGGAAAAAGCCGGTTCAGGAAAACTCTGCTTCGGAACGATAGACTCCTGGTTGGTTTGGAAACTTACCGGTGGAGCAGTCCATATTACTGATGTTTCCAATGCAAGTCGCACCATGCTTTTTAATATCCATACGCAGGAATGGGATGAAGAACTTCTCAGGTTATTCGATATTCCGAAGGCTATGCTGCCAAAGGTGGTAGATAGTAGTGAAATCGTAGGCGAAGTTGCCGTGGATTCCGCAGCGAAAGGACTCCCGATAGCCGGGATAGCAGGGGATCAGCAGGCCGCCCTGTTCGGACAACTTTGCACCAAAGAAGGTATGGTGAAGAATACCTATGGAACCGGGTGCTTCTTGTTGATGAATACCGGTGATGAAGCAGTGTCTTCACACGCAAATTTGCTCACTACTATTGCCTGGCGAATCAATGGACAGACTACCTACGCATTGGAAGGAAGTGTTTTTGTAGGTGGTGCAGCCGTGCAATGGATTCGTGACGGACTACATTTAATAAAAGATGCTCCTGAAATTGAAGAGCTCGCTAAGAGTGTTCCCGATAATGGAGGTGTCTATTTCGTTCCGGCGCTGACCGGTCTGGGAGCACCGTATTGGGATCCGTATGCACGTGGCGGGATATTCGGACTCACAAGGGGGACAACACAAGGCCACATAGCCAGGGCTACACTTGAAGGAATTGCCTTCCAGGTATACGATATTGTAAAGGCTATGGAAAGTGACTCCGGGGCAGAAACTACAGAACTGCGGGTGGATGGAGGCGCTGCTGCGAATAACGTGATGCTTCAGTTTCAGTCGGATCTCTTTGGATGCGATGTGATTCGCCCTAAAACACTGGAAACAACCGCGTTGGGTGCTGCCTATCTGGCGGGTCTGGCCGTTGGGTACTGGGAGAGCCTGGAAGCGCTCAGCGAACAATGGTCTGAGGATACGCGTTTCAGGCCAACGGCAAGTCGCGATGAAGTACAGGGTCAAATAGATCTGTGGCATCGGGCTGTGGAGCGAAGCAAAGAATGGCTTTCGGAAGAGTAACATCTCTTTTTTAGCTATTTGCAATGTGGGCTCATAGGGTATTTGTATTTTTGCCGCAGCATTATGGGCATGTATAAATCAGTTCTAAGACCACTTCTTTTTCGCATCGATCCCGAGCGAATTCACCACACCACTTTTTCGGCTATTCGATTTCTAAACAAACTGGGCCTGGGAGGCGTATTCCGATCGATGTATCACGTAAAACATCCTTCCCTGGAGCGCAAGCTGTTCGGACTTACTTTCCCAAATCCTGTGGGCCTGGCTGCCGGATTCGACAAAGATGCCAAACTGTACAGGGAGCTTTCTCATTTCGGTTTCGGATTTATAGAAATTGGGACTTTAACCCCGAAATCGCAACCGGGAAATCCCAAAAAACGACTTTTTCGCTTACCTAATGATTCTGCGCTTATAAACCGTATGGGCTTTAATAACGGCGGGGTGGAAGCTGCCGTGGAACGACTTAAGAAAAACCAGGGTCGCGTGCTAATTGGGGGAAACATAGGCAAGAACAAAGTAACACCCAATGAGGAGGCGGTTTCAGACTACCTCATATGTTTTGATGCTTTATTTGATCATGTGGACTATTTTGTAGTGAACGTGAGTTCGCCCAATACACCTAATCTAAGAGCACTTCAGGATAAAGAACCGCTTACACGCCTGTTACACACACTACAGGAGAAGAACAGATCGAAAAGTTCACCTAAGCCTATACTGCTGAAAATAGCTCCCGACCTGAGTAATGATCAGTTGCTGGATATTATAGAGATTGTTTCCGAAACCGGTATTGACGGAGTAATAGCCACTAATACCACAATTTCCCGGGAAGGACTTACTTCAGAGAATAAAGAGGAGCAGGGGGGATTAAGTGGAAAGCCTTTGACAAAAAGATCCACGGAAGTGATACGTTTCCTATCGGAAAACAGCAACAAAGCTTTCCCCATTATTGGAGTAGGAGGGATTCACTCGGTCGAGGATGCGCTGGAAAAATTAGAAGCCGGCGCTAGCTTGATTCAGCTGTACACCGGCTTCATTTATGAGGGACCAAAGTTGATCAGGGAGATTAACAGGGCGCTCGTTAGATCCTGACCAACCTTTTAATGGTCTCACGATTGTTGGTATCCTGGATTTTCACCAGGTATACACCACTAGCAATTGTACCTAGGTCAAGGGTTATTTCATTGTTATTTATGTTCTGTAAAGCCATAACGCGCTGGCCTATGGCGTTGTAGACCTCTACGTTAGCCATAGAACTTCTGCTGCTAAGGGTTGTCGTTGATTGTGCCGGATTGGGGAACATGGAAATAGTAAGACCTAACTGTTCGTCATCAATACCCAATACACTTTCAAGAGTAACGGTGAGTGTTCCTACCTTATCCGAAGAGAAGGGTGCAACCCCCTGTAGATTACTGATAGGCTCATGCGGAGTTACGTCGGCATTGGCTGAATTATAGTGTGTTCCACTATCGGTACCGGCATCATAGGGATACAGGTCGATTACGATTTCATCCTTCCAGTTGCCACCACCATCAAGTAATTCAACGCTGTTCACAGCAATCATCCAGTCAGGGCTGGGTGCGATCATGGAAACCAGAGTTAATAATGGATGTTCTTCTGTAGTACTTATATCCGAGATTACCACCTGTCCCAAAGCTGTTCCAAGGGCATCTCCGTCAATAAGGTTGTTGGCGTATCCGGAACCGATCGCGCTATTTACTTCAGCAAAGAATTGCGTATTGACTCCCAGTTCGGCTACGTCTTCGATACCCTGGGTAGCAATGCCTCCCATTTCCAGAAAAGTGACATTGTCATTATGTGTTGCCCCTACCAGCTTAGACCAGTGGGCGTCTCCGGGGAAGCTTCCGTCCGGGTGCGTGGCGTTAGACCAGTTACTGTCGAAGGTAACAGTATAAGTCGCTGTTGACTGTCCGTAGGACAGGCCAAAAATCAAAACAACAAGTAGGTTGAAAAGTAGTTTTTGCTTCATTTGGTGTTGGTTTATACAAGGAGTGTCGCAAACTTTTCGTATTCCTTACGTCCGGATTACTTTTTTTTTCGTGTTATTTCAGGAAGACGATTAAGGCGTGCATCGGAATTTATATCTTTACAGGGATGCAAAGCGTGAAGCTCATAGAATGTCCCAGAGATGCCATGCAGGGGATACGAGATTGGATCCCAACCCATGAAAAAGTACAGTATATCCAGTCGATCTTACGATGTGGGTTTGATACGGTTGACTTCGGAAGTTTTGTTTCTCCAAAGGCTATTCCCCAGATGAAGGACACGGCGGAAGTACTTGCCGGTTTGGACCTTTCCGCCACTAAGAGCAAATTACTGGCGATTGTCGCCAATGTCCGGGGTGCCCAGGATGCCTTAACCCATCCGGAGATAGATTACCTGGGATATCCCTTTTCGATCTCTGAAAACTTCCAGATGCGGAATACGCACAAAACCATAGCCCAATCGATTGATATCCTGCAGGAAATATTGAATCTGGCCGATGCGAAGGGTAAGGAAGTGGTGGCTTATTTGTCTATGGGCTTTGGAAATCCATACGGAGATCCGTGGAATGTGGATATTGTGGGGCAATGGACCGAAAAACTCTCAGGCATGGGAGTGAAGATACTTTCCCTAAGTGATACCGTTGGAAGCTCCAATCCGGAGGTGATCACCTACCTGTATTCGAATCTTATTCCGAGGTATCCGCATATTGAATTTGGGGCTCACCTGCATACAACGCCTACCAGTTGGCATGAAAAAGTGCACGCAGCCTATGAAGCGGGTTGCACACGGTTTGACGGCGCCATTCAGGGGTTTGGTGGATGTCCTATGGCTAAGGATGAATTAACGGGTAATATGCCTACTGAGAAGATGATCAGCTACTTTACGGCTGCAAAAGCCGAGATCAATATCAACACCATGTCATTTGAAAGCGCACACAATGAAGCCACGAAAATCTTTACAAAATACCATTAAGACCCTGCTGTTGGCAGGGATTTCTGTGTTTTTTCTGGCAGGATGCTCTGCCACTAAAACTCCAACGAATCAGGGAGCAGACGGAATTGTCACGTTTAAGTTCATTCAACTGAACGATGTCTATGAGATTGCGCCCCTAAGCGGGGGAAAGATCGGGGGCATGGAACGCGTGGCCTATGTGAGAGATTCCATTAAAGCTCAAAATCCAAATACATTTATGTTTTTGGCGGGAGATTTTCTGAACCCATCGCTACTGGGAACCGTTAAATATCAGGGGGAACGCATTCGGGGGAAGCAAATGATCGAGGTTATGAACGCTATGGGCTTTGACCTGGTGACTTTTGGGAATCATGAATTTGATATAGGCAAAGAGCCACTCCAACAGCGACTTAACGAGTCTACTTTCCAATGGATGTCCTGCAATGTGAAAGAAGTAACTGAAAATGGGAACCGTCCCTATCGTATTCAAAGGGATATTGGCGATGTAGCTATTCCGGCTTCACTGGTTCAGCGCGTTGCCGAAACAGATGGAGATCAGATCACGATCGGATTCGTAGGTTCCACGATACCATCAAATCCTCAAGACTTTGTGCATTACGATGACATCTATACAAGCGTTGAAAAGGTAAACAACGAATTGAAGCAAAACGGGGTGGACATTGTATTTGGATTAACGCATCTTGAAATTGAGCAGGATTCCGAGTTGGCCAGGCGAATTCCCGATATCCCATTTATCATGGGAGGACATGAACATCACAATATGCGGGTTGAGGTGGGGAACTCTGTTATTACAAAGGCCGATGCTAACGCCAAAACCATCTACATTCACACACTTACGTATAATATGAACACCAAGTACCTTAAGATCGATTCTCATCTTATGCCGATTGATGAGACCGTACCGTCCGATCCTGAGGTTAAGGCCATCGTAGACCGATGGAATGAAGTGTTGCTTACCGAAATACAATCGGTGGTGTCCGATCCGAATGAGGTGATCTATAAGACAAAGATCCCTTTGGATGGCACCGACAGTGCCAGTAGGGGTGTTCAAACCAATCTGGGGGCTATCATAACACATGCTATGGCAATTGCCTTTGATACCCCTGCTGAAGCGGCGCTGGTGAATGGTGGCTCGATTCGCATTGATGATATGCTGGCGGGTGACGTGACCAGTCTGGACATTTTCAGGGTGCTTCCTTTTGGAGGACATGTGGTGAAAGTGGATATTAAAGGCGACCTTCTCATTAAGGTACTCGATTACGGTAAAAGCCAGGGTGGTAACGGGGCCTATTTGCAGCGGTATAATTTCATGCAGGACGGAAAAGGCTCCTGGCTTATAGGTCAGAAACGCATTGAAGACGGCGGAACATACAATGTCGCTTTGAGCGATTTCCTGTTAAAGGGGTTTGATATCCCGTTTCTAACACCTGAGAATCCTGGGGTGTTAAATGTATATGAACCTACGGTTAACGAACCGGCCAGTGATATTCGTAAAGCAGTAATTGATTATATTAAGACATTGACCGAATAACAAATACCTATGAATCGTTTCTTCAAAAGGATACTCTTCGGAATGCTGCGTTGGCGGTATCGAAGAGAGGTGGAAACGATTGAGTTCCGAACCCTGTTCCGTCAGGCGAAGAATTTACGGGCCACGTTGGTCCATTGGGTGTCAGACAGTTTTTTCATGGCCATTGGTGTGGTTTCCGCTGCCTTTGGTTTAAAAGGGTTCCTGCTCCCCAATACGTTTATTGACGGAGGTGTAACGGGAATATCCCTTCTCATTGCCGAGACAACCAACCTCTCGCTCTCCCTGCTTATTGTTGTTATAAATTTGCCTTTCATCATTATGGGTTATTCCCAGTTGAGTCGGCAATTTGCTTTTAAGAGTATCATAGCTATTGTCGCTCTGGCAACCGTGGTACATTTTGTGGATTTTCCCATAATAACTTCAGATAAGCTACTTATCGCTGTTTTTGGAGGGTTTTTCCTGGGTGCGGGTATCGGATTGGCCATTCGGGGAGGAGCCGTGCTGGATGGGACCGAAGTACTGGCAATTTACCTGAGCAAGAAAACGGGGCTTACCATTGGAGATATCATCCTGCTGTTCAATATCATCATATTTGCGTTTGGAGCCTACGTGCTGTCCATCGAGATCGCCCTTTACGCTATCCTCACCTACATAGCAGCCTCCAAAACGATTGACTATGTGATTGAGGGGGTAGAGGAGTATACCGGGATTACCATTATCTCAGATCAAAGTGAACAGTTGCGTTCCATGATTGTAAACACCATGGGGCGCGGTGTTACGATCTATAAAGGAATGGGTGGTTACCGCAAACCGGGTGGTGTTGAACGCGAGTTAGAAATCGTCTTTACGGTGGTCACTAGGCTTGAGATTGCCCGCCTTCGAACAGAAATTGATAAGATCGATCCCAAGGCCTTTATTATTATGAATAGTATAAAAGACACCAAAGGTGGGATGATTAAAAAAAGACCGTTAAAGAAATGATATTTTCCTTGGTTTGAGAGCGTCTTTTTTGCAATTTTAATCGCACATAACAAAACCCAAAAAATGAAGAAGATTCTGAAATATATAGCGCTGTTGGCCCTTGCTGCACTGGTGGTCATGCAGTTTATTCGCCCGGAGAAGAACCTTGGCGGATATGAAAGTGTGGCCGATTTCGAAGCCGAAACAAAACCTACCGATGAGGTGCGGGGAATATTGAAAGAAAGCTGCTACGATTGTCATAGCAACCACACGAACTACCCCTGGTATGCTGAGGTAGCGCCAATATCGTATTGGTTAGCCGATCACATTAAACATGGTAAGGGAGACTTTAATGTTTCCGATTGGGCGAGTTTCTCGGTAAAGAAAAAGGATCATAAGCTGGAAGAACTCATCGAAGAAGTGGAAAAAGGTGAAATGCCACTCGATTCCTATACCTGGACGCATGGCGATCTTACTGAAGAGGAAAAGACGGCCCTCATCCAATGGGCCGGATTGGCGCGTCTTCAGTACCGAAGTCAGATGGAAGTATCTGGCAATTAAACAGTTCCTGAGTTAACATAAAAATTATTTAAATTTAATCTAAATAAACTTGCCCAGAAGTTCTTTGGATTTTACTTTTGCGACTGAATTTGAACGTTATTTATATTCAGTCTAAATAAAATCTACATGAACAAACTAACCCTGATCGCTACACTTTTTATAACCTCACTTTCCGTAGCACAAACAGTTCAGGACACGATTACCTTTGATCCCCAACGTCAACAGAACGCAGCCCAGCGTATTCTTTCCGGAAACTATGCCAAGTCGGTCGTAGTAGGGGCTTATGGCGAAATGACCTACAACCAGCCCGAAGATGACAACGGGGAAATAGATGTGCAACGCCTTGTGTTGCTTTTCGGATATAAATTCGATGAGAAGACGCAATTCTTTACAGAGATCGAGCTTGAGCATGTAGAAGAGATTTTCGTAGAACAGGCCTTTGTGAACTATGCAGTAGGCGATAATGTAAGTCTTCGCGGAGGACTCATGCTGGTCCCTATGGGAATTATCAACGAGTATCACGAACCTACCACATTCAACGGAACTGAACGTCCCGCTGTTGATAATGTAATTGTACCTACGACCTGGCGTGAATTAGGGGTAGGTGTTAACGGACGATTTCCAGATGCTTCTATTAGCTATCAAGCCTATATTTTCAACGGATTTAAGTCGGCCGAAATGGATGGTGAAGGCGGTGTCTCGGGATTACTGCGGGGAAGCAATGGTCTTCGAGGAGGTCGTCAAAAAGGAATTCGTTCTACGATCAACAGCCCCACGTTTTCAACGAAAATCGATTATTATGGACTTCCGGGACTTCGATTGGGGTTATCCGGTTATTTCGGAAACACCCAGCCTGATGATGATGTACAGGATTTTGACGGATCAGATATTGGCGTAGCCATGGTGGGTCTGGATGCCCGTTATGCATATCGGCGCTTCACGGCACGAGGTCAGTTTATCTATGCTTCATTGAGCGATACCGAAGCATACAATACCCTTACGGGAAGAGACCTTGGTAGTGCCCTTATGGGATATTATATAGAAGGAGGATTTAACCTGTTACCACTTACTGCAAAGCAACGATTGTTTGCTTTCGCAAGGTTTGAGCAGTATGACACACATGCGAGTACAGATGGTGCCCTGGTTCGGAATGATGCCTACAATCGTACCGATATTACTACCGGATTGTCATATCATATAGCTCCGGGAGTTGTTGTGAAGGGAGATTATCAATTCCGCGATAATAAATTGAGCGGTGACAATGTAAAAGACAGACTAAACTTCGGAATAGGAGTTTGGTTCTAAAATATAGTGAAGTTGTTTCGAGTTTTTGTACGTTCATTTGACGTATTGACTGCTACCTCCTGCAAACCACAGGAGGTTCGGTGGTTACTGTAATTAGCCTTTTGAAGTGATTCAGGAACTTATAAACAACCTTTAATAGAAGTACGTAATTAAATACCTTTGCATCATGATCAAAAGGGGCATATTTTTAATCGGTCTAATCGCAATTTGCAGCGCGTTTAAAGTTTCCGATAAAGTAATGAAAAAGGCCGATAAAGTTATCGCTAAGTTCTACGAAACCCCGGAGTTTTCCAAAGAAACAATCTCCATTTCTGCCGCCGCGAATGATGAAACATCTTCTGAATTCGGAGAAGGAAATCTCTTCAAGATCACACAAGGAGAGACGATGTTAGGGTACGGTTATATTGGAACCGCACCCAGCAAAACCTCTACCTTCGAATACCTTGTCCTGTTTGATGCAGACTATATTGTTACTAAGAGCAAAGTACTCATTTATCGGGAGGAATACGGAGGCGAGATTGGTAGCAAAAGATGGCTGAAACAATTTACGGGAACTTCTTCAAGCACTCACGAGCTCAAATACGAAGAGGACATCATTCCAATCAGCGGTGCCACCATTTCGGTAAGATCTATGACCAGGGCTATGAACGATCTGCTACGAAGCATTGGTACTCTTAAGGAGTTAAACGAGATATAGATGGAGCTCCACGGGCGCATCCATGACCTTCCCGGGTACGTAAAGCTGTTCATTGCTGCTTTCGTGATCGTACTCAGTGTGGGATATGTCACCGGACTGCAATTCGTACGGCAAACAGATTCCGTTGACCCGGCTGGACTCGAAGAGAATTATCTGGGAAATGAAGATTCGGAAGAAGATATTACTGTATTGAAATTCCGAAAGAGTGAGCGGGAAATGCTCACCATCCTTCATACACACATTCTTTCCATTTCCTTTATTTTCTTTTTTATGGGAGGCTTGGTAGCCATTACGTCGCTTTCCCCAAAATGGAAGACCTTTCTCATGGTGGAACCTTTTATATCCATTATTTTGACGTTTGGCGGTATTTGGCTTATGTGGAAAGGCCTGCTTTGGATGAAGTATATCGTCATGGTCTCCGGTACCCTAATGACGGCAGTCTACGTGATCAGTGCCTTTGCTGTCTTACAACAATTGTTTGTTTCCAAAAGGAAAGAATAGTATTTGTTAAACGGTTCTGTTCGTCCATCTAAATTCCTTATATTTGCACGCAATTAAATAGTAACGGGTTCCGGACTTCGGAATTAAATTTGATTGCAAATGACCGCGCACAATAACAAAATCATGGGAGAGGGACTCACATACGACGATGTCCTTCTGGTTCCTGCCTATTCTGAAGTTTTACCCAGAGAGGTTAATATCCAAAGTAAGTTCACCCGCAACATTTCGCTCAACGTTCCAATTGTATCCGCTGCCATGGATACGGTTACCGAAAGCGCTATGGCCATTGCCATTGCCCGTGAAGGCGGGATTGGGGTACTGCACAAGAACATGACCATTGAGCAGCAAGCCGCCGAGGTGCGCAAAGTGAAGCGGGCGGAAAGCGGAATGATCCAGGACCCGGTTACACTTCCCAAAACAGCCACGGTACGCGATGCGCAGAATACGATGAAGGAATTCAGTATCGGAGGAATCCCGATTACCGATTCGGCAGGGAAACTCATCGGTATTGTGACCAACAGGGACCTGCGCTTCGAAAAGAACTACGATCGTGAGTTGAGTGAGGTTATGACGGCCCAGAACCTTGTTACTACGGTAGAGGGAACCTCACTGAAAGATGCCGAGATCATCCTTCAGGAGAATAAGATCGAAAAGCTACCTGTGGTGGACGATGACGGAATGCTTTTGGGACTTATCACCTTTAGAGATATTACCAAACTCACGCAAAAGCCCAAGGCCAATAAGGATGCCTTCGGTAGGCTACGCGTAGCGGCTGCTTTGGGCGTTACCTCCGATTCTGTCGAACGTGCACAAGCTCTGGTAAATGCGCAGGTAGATGCCGTTATAGTTGATACAGCTCATGGACATACAAAAGGAGTTGTTTCTATCCTTAAAGAGATTAAGAAGAACTTTCCCGACCTCGACGTTGTTGTGGGTAACATAGCAACTGCAGAGGCCGCCAAATATCTTGTAGATGCGGGAGCCGATGCCGGAAAAGTGGGTATCGGGCCCGGTTCTATTTGTACCACGCGTGTCGTGGCCGGAGTCGGATTTCCACAATTCTCGGCCGTATTGGAAGTAGCCGCTGCCATCAAGGGGTCCGGTGTTCCGGTGATTGCCGATGGAGGGATTCGCTACACCGGAGATATTCCAAAAGCCATCGCAGCGGGAGCGGACAGTGTGATGTTAGGTTCTCTTCTGGCAGGTACGAAAGAGTCACCCGGGGAAACCATTATCTATGAAGGCCGAAAATTTAAATCATACCGTGGAATGGGTTCTGTGGAGGCCATGCAAAAAGGCTCTAAAGACCGTTATTTCCAGGATGTGGAGGACGATATCAAAAAGCTCGTTCCGGAAGGGATCGTCGGGCGTGTGCCTTACAAAGGAGAGTTGGTGGAAAGTATGACCCAGTTTATCGGTGGATTACGCGCCGGAATGGGGTACTGCGGATCTAAAGATATCGATACGCTAAAGGATACCGGTCGATTCATTAAGATTACGGCTTCCGGAATCCACGAGAGCCATCCGCACGATGTGACCATAACGAAAGAAGCGCCTAACTATTCGAGATAATCAGGCGCTCCTTTGATTGAAGAATTTTTCAGTCTTAAATCTTTTAATCCTTCAATCTTTTAATTTTTTAATCTTTCAATTACCACAATTATTCCCCTTCCTGCTTGGGTTCGATACCCATTGCTTTTAAGACGGGTAGTGTAAGGTCGAATCGGTTATCAATATACACCAGGGTCGCGTCCCTCTGCAAAACCTGGGTAAAACCTTGCTCCTGGGCTAATTTCTCCAGGGCATCACCAATCTTTTTGTACAATGGCTGGAGGAACTGCTCTCGTTGTACGGCAATAAGTCGTTGACCGTTCTGCTGGAAACGCTGAATATCATTTTCACGCGCAAGGATGGTATCCTGCCGTGCTTTTCGTTGGGCTACAGTTAAGGTAACCTCGTTATCTGTGTAGTCTTTTACGAGGGCTTCATACTCATCAAGCTTCTCCTTGAGAGTAACATCCAGTCCTTTTCCGTACTCCTCTACCTGCTTGGCCACATCTGCAATTTCGGGCATTTGGGAGAGTACATAATCAATGTCTATAGTACCTACTTTTGTCACACCTTCCGTCTGCGCAAAGCCCACGGCGGTAAGAAGCAGGAAGGTAATTCTAATCCATTTCATAATATCATTGGTTTTGAGGCTACAATAGTACAAAAAATAGCGAGAATGACACGGCTTTTAACGCATTGTTAGGGAAAGAGAATTGAGAGAACAGAGGTTAGATTTTAGAGAAGAGAGATTAGAAAATAGAACAGAGAGATTAGAACATGGATTCAAAGCGGTTGCAATCATGATGAATCACTCATAAGGATTTGCTTATGTGCATTTCGAACTTAACCTTTTCAAACCTCAAACCTCAAACCTCAAACCTCAAACCTCAAACCTCACCTCTCACTATTCCTCCTCATCTGCAATAACCTCGCCCGTTACGGAGATTCCCTTCTCGGCAAAGTCCTTGAAATCCTGCAGGTGTTTTAAGGATTGTTTCTTAAAAGCGCCGGGCATGAGCCAACCCATAAGCTTTAAGCCGAATCCCGCAAACTGGAATTCACTCTCGGAAACCCATTTGGTGCTTTTCCCGTCAATATCGTGAAAGAAGTTCTGCTGAATGTTATGAACACCCTTAGTATCGTAGACGGCATGAAACGCTGTAGGCATTTCCCGTTTCGTAATGGTCTCAACGATGGTAGTTTTTCTTTTTCCCTGCTGAAATTCCATCTTCATTTTGGCGCCTTCATATCCGGGTGTCCCCGAAATCATCTCATAATCAGCCAAACCACGCAACCAGTGTTTCATATTCTCCGGATTGTCCAATTTCCGTATCACTTCATCACGGGGCAGATCAATTTGAATTTCAGTTGTGTATTTCATCTCAGTCAGTATTTGTTGAATAGCAATTTACGCAATTTTTCAACCGTTTCGGCATAGGACTGCATATGACAGCCCTTTATGATTTCGTTAGCAGCCTAAACCTTGTGTAACGGCAGCTTTTTGTTATTTTTGCGACGTTTCACGCCAAATCCTGAAAATATCTATGAAAAGGAGAATAGCTACGGTTTTACTGGTACTTGCATCCACCGTCCTAATTGCACAACAAAAGAGGGATGTCCTCCTAACAATTGATGGTGCCCCGGTTTACGTAAATGAGTTTAAACGGGTTTACAAAAAGAACCTTGAATTGGTTCAGGATGAGTCTCAGAAGAATGTTGACGGATATCTCAATTTATTTATTGACTACAAGCTCAAGGTTGCCGAAGCCCGGGCGCAGGGGTTTCACAAAACGGCGAACTACGAAAAGGAGTTTTCGAAGTACCAGGATCAGCTTTCGAGAAACTACATATATGAGGACAAGTTTATTGAAGATGTAGCTCGCGAAGCGTATGAGCGAGGTCTTGAGCAGATTGATGCCAATCACATCATTATTCGATCCTCTTACAACGATTCACCTCAGGATACGCTCACTGCTTACAATAAGATCAAATCGATTCGCGACAAGGTACTGGCCGGCGCTGATTTTGTTGAAATGGCAAAGCAATTCTCAGAAGAGCCGGAGGCTAATACACGAGCCGGACACCTTGGATATTTCTCGGCATTCAGTATGGTTTATCCCTTTGAAAGCATGGCGTACAACACAGCTGTAGGTGAAGTTTCTGAAATCGTTCGTACCCAATTCGGATATCACATTATTAAAGTGAATGACAGGAGGGAAGTGGGAAATGAACTGGAAGTTTCTCATATCATGGTGGCCTTTAAGAAAGACGATCCTGACTTTAATGCAAAGGGGCGGATTGATGAGATCTATGCGTTGCTCGAGCAGGGTTCTTCCTTTGAGGATTTGGCCCGACAGTATTCAGACGATACGAATTCGGCCAAGAAGGACGGAAAACTGAGAGCCTTCAAAAGAGGTCAGTTGCGCGCTCCTGCATTTGAAGAAGCCGCCTATGCCCTTGCCAATCCCGGAGACGTTTCAGAGCCTATCAAAACAGAGTTTGGCTGGCACATATTGCGGTTGGAGAAGATCAACGCTCCCAAAACATTCGAAGAGCAAAAAGAACAGTTGATAAAGCGTGTGCAGAGCGGGAACCGATCCAAAAAAGTGACAGCGGCCATTAGCAATAAGATC
This sequence comes from uncultured Aureitalea sp., assembly GCA_964614415.1. Taxonomy (GTDB): domain Bacteria; phylum Bacteroidota; class Bacteroidia; order Flavobacteriales; family Flavobacteriaceae; genus CAZTLE01. Next base: position 16,981 of record CAZTLE010000016.1, read on the forward strand.
AAAGAGAAATACGGTTTTACCCAGGGGAGTGCGTACCGTCCGTTTTTTGATACCCTGGTAACCGATTCCATTCTAACAAGAGGCTGGAAGAATCCGGGAGTTCCGGAATCTCAGGATAAAGTGCTTTTTACAATTGGAAGCCGAAGTTTGAAATACAGCGACTTCGCCAATTTTATTACCGAACGTCAGCCTACGGCAAAAATGTCGTCCCAAAAAGGACAGGTAATCAAGGATTTATACAACGAGTTTGAATCAAAGGCATTGGGTGACTACTTCAAGGAACAACTGGAAGTGGAGAACGATGAATATGCAGGAATTATCAGCGAGTACCGGGACGGACTTCTGATCTTTGATGTGATGAATGCCAATGTTTGGGATAAAGCCAGAAAAGATACGCTTGGGTTGGAACGCTATTTCGAAACCGTAAAGGACAACTACATGTGGGATACCCGGGCAAAAACCGTTTTCCTGTTTGTGACTGAAGAGGAAACGGCCAAAGAGGCCAAAAAGATGATGGAGGAAGGTATCGTTTCAGATGAGATCAAGGACAAACTTAATGGCAGTACGGCCAAAGTAATTGCTTCCAAAGGAACTTTCGAATTGGATTGGCGCGAGTTTCCGGACAATTTCGAACTTAAAAAAGGCGTTTCCAAAATATACGAGCAAGGTGATTCCTATGTGATCGTTGATGTCGAGGAAATTTTGCCTCCCGGTCCCAAGACCCTCGAAGATGTGCGCGGTAAGGTGCTGAGCAACTACCAAAATCTTGTGGAGAACGAATGGATGGAATCGCTTCGGTCGAAGTACAATGTATCGATCAACAAGAAAAACCTGAAAAAAGCAAAGAAAGAGCTAACTCCCTAATGCGAAGACTCCCCGTCTACATAATCTGCCTGCTTACCGCCGTTTCCTGTGATTATTTTAAGGAAGACACCTCCAAAGTGCCGGTTGCGAGGGTAAATGAGTCCTATCTGTATGAAGAGGACATTGCCGATCTTGTTTCCGAAGAGACCTCACCGGAAGACAGTACGCTCCTGGTAAATACCTACATCAACCGTTGGGCAACGCAACAGTTGCTTATCGATCAGGCGCGGATCAACCTTTCCGAAGAGAAACTGGAAACCTTCAACAAGCTGGTAGAACAGTACGAAGCCGATCTTTTTACCGAGGCGTATAAGAACGTGATCGTAGGTCGTGATTTGGACAGCGTGGTTCGTGAATACGAATACGAGGAATATTACGAATCCGGCAAAGAGAATTTCCGACTCAAGGAAATGCTCGTCAAGATCAGATATATCCAGGTAGACCCAACATTTTCAAACCTGAATGCCGTTAGTTCACAATTTGAACGCTTCAATGAGGACGACCAGGAGACACTTAATGATCTTAGTTTGCAGTTTACCGCCTTTAATTTTAACGATTCCATATGGGTGAAAGAGGAGATGTTATTGGAGGTTTTGCCCGTGCTTAAAGGGCGTACGGACGAAGTGTTAAAAAAATCAAATTTTAGACGTCTACAAGATTCATTAGGAGTATATTTGGTCAAAATTGAGGACGTATTGCTTCCCAACGATATTGCTCCACTCTCCCATGTGAAGCCTACCATTGAGCAGATCATTTTAAACCGAAGAAAGCTTGAGCTTATCAGGAAGCTGGAAAAAGACATTACGAAAGATGCAATTGAAAACAAGAAATTTGAGACGTATAACGATCAATAGCGTTCTTGCAGCCCTTTGGGCATTATCCCCTGCGGCGCTTTCTGCCCAGGAAGTAGTAACCGTAGATAGTACGGGTGTAGCACAGAACAATGAAGTGGTAGAAACCACTGTAGCTAAAGATAGCGTGAAGCCCTTTGTGCGATTCAAAGCCGAGGGCGTGACGGCTGTAGTTGGAGATTATGTGATTCTGGACAGCGATATCGATAAGAGTTACCTGGAACTGCAGGCCAATGGGATTTCTACCGATGGTATCACCCGATGCCAATTGCTTGGAAAACTACTGGAAGATAAGTTATATGCACACCACGCCGAACAGGATAGTATCATGGTATCTGATTCGGAGATCAACTTGCGCATCGATCAGCAACTCGAATATATGATCAGTGAGTTGGGAAGTGAAGAAAAAGTAGCTGAGTACTACAAGAAGGAAAGCATTTCCGAGCTGCGTAAAGAATTATTCGACGTTAACAAAACATTGAAGCTGGCCAGTGAAATGCAGCGGAAAGTTGTAGAGAATGTGGAGATCACCCCTGAGGAGATTCGCACTTTCTTTTATTCCATTCCGGAAGATGAGCGCCCGGTTTTCAGTGCAGAGGTAGAGGTGGCGCAGATTGTCATCGAACCTGAAATTACCGAAGAATCACGCCAACGGGTTATTGATCGACTCAATGAGTTCCGCGCTGATATCGTGGAGAACGGGGCCAGTTTCGCGTCCAAAGCGGTTTTGTATTCGAAGGATGGTTCGGCCTCCAAGGGAGGTCTTATAGCCGGGATTCGACGAAATTCTCCCTATGCCAAAGAATTCAAGGATATGGCATTCTCGCTTCAGGAAGGTGAGGTAAGTGAGCCTTTCGAAACGGAATTCGGATTTCACATCCTTTACGTCGACAAGATTCGTGGACAGGAGGTTGATGTGAGACACATCATTTTATTCCCGGAAGTGAGTCAATCCACCATTGAAGCAGCCCGTGCACGCATCGACAGTGTGCGTCAAAAAATTGTAGACGGGGAGCTCGCCTTTGCCGATGCGGCCCGACAATATTCCGACGAAAAAGAAACCCGTAACAACGGAGGACAATTGGCGAATCCTGTTACACTGGATACCCGCTTTGACCTTACCAAAATGGATCCTACTCTGAGTGCTCAGGTATACAACCTGAAAGAAGGTGAAGTGTCCAAGGTCTTTACAGATCGCGATTATACGGGCAAAAGCACCTTTAAGATCCTTACGGTGACCAAACGCTTCGAAGAGCATCAGGCAGATTACGTGAATGATTATGAAAAGATCAAGGACCTGGCGCTGAAAGAGAAACAAATAAGAGCCATTGAAAAGTGGCAGAACAAAAAGATAATCGATACCTACGTGAATGTGAACGAAGACTATCAGGGTTGCGAGTTTACAAGTAATTGGGTAAAACGATAAACGCATCTCCATATGTCAGACGTAGCAGCCGTAGAGCAACTGGTATCGAAATATACTGCACTTAGAAAAGAGATAAAGAAAGTTATTGTTGGGCAGGATGAAGTAGTAGAGCAAGTACTGCTTTCCATCTTTTCCGGTGGACATGCACTTCTCATCGGAGTCCCCGGTTTGGCGAAAACGCTTCTGGTAAATACCGTTGCGGAAGCCCTGGGACTTAAATTCAAACGGATTCAATTCACCCCGGATCTAATGCCAAGTGATATACTGGGTTCGGAGATACTGGATCACAACCGTGAGTTCAAGTTCATTAAAGGCCCGATTTTCGCAAATATTATCCTGGCTGATGAGATCAACCGTACGCCGCCTAAAACTCAGGCAGCACTTCTGGAAGCCATGCAGGAGCGAGCGGTAACCGTGGCAGGGAACCATTACAAGTTGGACTTGCCCTATTTCGTACTGGCCACCCAGAACCCCATTGAACAGGAAGGAACGTATCCATTACCCGAGGCCCAATTGGACCGATTTATGTTTGCCATTAACCTGGACTATCCATCGTTTTCGGAAGAAGTAGAAGTCGTTAAGACGACTACCTCCGGTGAACTGGCGTCTGTGGATTCTTTGTTCTCGGCGGAGGAGATTATTCACTATCAGCAGTTGGTACGCAAGATACCGGTGGCAGATAACGTCGTGGAATATGCTGTGACTATGGTGGGTAAATCAAGACCTAAGAGTCAGGCAGCTACAGAGATGGTGCGTAACTACATCGATTGGGGTGCGGGCCCGAGGGCGTCTCAGAACCTTATTCTTGGCGCCAAGGCACATGCCGCACTTCACGGGAAGTTCTCTCCCGATATGGAAGATGTGCAAAAAGTTGCGGTAGGAATCCTGAGACATCGTCTTATCAAGAACTATAAGGCCGAAGCCGAAGGCCTTACCATCGAGGAAATCATCCACAGTTTGTTCTAAGGTGAAACGCGGATACAAACTCGCATTCACTATCGGAATTATAGGAGTCATTTTCTTTATTTTCGGTCAACTCTTCCGAATACTTCACTGGGAATTATTAGGCTTTGTCAACGGATTTGTACTGTCAATTTTCGGACAGGTACTTATTTTCATCGCCCTTCTCATAGGTGGGTTTTTTCGATTTGGTACCAGGGGCGGAAAAACACCGGATGAATAGCTGATAATTTTAGTACCTTGATGCGCTGAAACTTCCTGTTCGGCGAATGAATATCAGCAATAAAAAGCGCAACGTAGGGCTTGATCTGGCAAGAACCATAGCCATCTTACTAGTGTTGTTCGCTCATACCCGCTGGATTAGCGGAAATTACCCCGAACTGGTGGATTATACCATGCAACTCAGTGGAACCATTGGGGTGGAAGTCTTCTTCATTATAAGTGGTTTCCTGATTGGCCGTATGGTACTCCGGGATATCAAAAAACCTGATTTCTCCTTTAAATCAATACGTTACTTCCTGGTTAGGCGCTGGTTCCGAACCTTCCCGAATTACTACCTGTTGCTTCTGGTTAATGTTGGGGTTTGGTATGCCATATATGACGAACTGCCTCAGAAACTGTACAAGTATTTCATATACATTCAAAACTTTGCGAGTACTTCGCTACCGTTCTACCGGGTTTCGTGGAGTTTGGCTGTAGAACAGTTCTCCTACATTTTAGGACCGTTTCTCTTATATGGTCTTATCCGGCTCTTCCCGAAGAAAAACCGGGATGCATTCTACCTGGGGGTGACCTTGTTCATCATTCTGTGCTTTACGCTTACCAAGGTCTATTTTTACCGGACGGAAACACTAACGGATATTGTCGATTGGAATGAATCTATTCGAAAGGTGCTTATCTACCGCCTGGACGTTGTCTACTATGGATTTCTGTTGTGGTATGTATATCATAAAGCGACAAATGTACTTTTGCGGTATAAACGACCGCTTTTAGTACTGGGTTTGATCATTATAGCCATACTGCATGTGTTCAGAACGCCCCTGGGGCTCACGGTGGATAATGTTCCGGGCTTTATGGTCATTTTATACCTGCCTTTGAATTCAATTGGCATTGCCTGTACGATTCCCTATCTCAATACGATGGAGATACGGTCTAAATCCCTGGTGAAATTTTTAACTACGATCAGTATCATTTCCTATTCACTGTATTTGTTGCATTATACAATCATTCTGCACAGTATGAAAGTGATCTTTCCTTCGGAAGAACTTACCGGGCTTGCTTTGTGGGCATATACATTTCTCTACTGGGGAATAACCATTCTGCTGTCGTATCTGTTGTACAGGTATTTTGAAAAACCCGTGACAGATTTACGAGACTCGGAAGCAGTAAAACGACTATTTAAGTGACATTTGAATTTGGATATCCTCAATTTTTCACATCGAAAATTGAATAATGATTAATTTTAATCAGCATAAATTGAATTTTAATAAAAAATAATTATAAAATAAGCGTTTTTATTGTTGATATTTTAAATTATCGCAATTTTTCGTATTTTTGCCGAACTAAAAAGAGAACAAAAACATAAACAACTTTTCTACTATGCCTTTCGATATTGACATGATAAAAAAAGTCTACGCTCAAATGGCTGAGCGTGTAGACAAAGCGCGTGAGATTGTGGGTAAACCACTGACTCTTTCTGAGAAAATTCTTTATTCCCACTTGTGGGACGGAACGCCTTCAACAGGCTTTACAAGAGGAAAGGATTACGTGGACTTTGCACCGGATCGAATTGCTTGTCAGGATGCAACGGCTCAAATGGCCTTGTTGCAATTCATGCAAGCCGGGAAGAGTAAAGTTGCCGTGCCTACAACAGTGCACTGCGATCACCTTATTCTTGCAAAGCAGGGAGCCGAAGCCGATCTTAAACATGCCAATGAAACCAGTAGTGAAGTATTCGATTTTTTAGAGTCGGTATCCAATAAGTACGGAATTGGATTCTGGAAACCAGGAGCCGGGATCATTCACCAGGTGGTCCTGGAAAATTACGCCTTTCCCGGCGGAATGATGATCGGTACCGATTCTCATACCGTGAACGCCGGTGGACTTGGGATGGTGGCCATTGGAGTAGGAGGAGCCGATGCCGTTGACGTCATGGCCGGAATGCCCTGGGAATTGAAGTTCCCGAAGTTAATCGGTGTGAAGCTGACAGGTGAATTGAACGGATGGACGGCTTCGAAGGATGTGATTCTTAAAGTAGCGGGTATCCTTACCGTTAAAGGAGGTACCGGCGCAATCGTAGAATATTTTGGCCCCGGAGCGAAGAACCTGTCCTGTACGGGTAAAGGTACTATCTGTAATATGGGTGCCGAAATTGGTGCAACGACCTCCACATTTGGATATGACGATGCCATGGAACGTTTCCTGCGTGCGACCGATCGTTCCGAAATTGCCGATGAGGCTAATAAGATTCGCGAATACCTTACCGGAGATGATGAGGTTTATGAGAATCCTGAGCAGTACTTCGATCAGGTGATCGAGATCAACCTCTCCGAACTACGTCCACACTTAAATGGGCCCTTTACTCCCGATTTGGCTACGCCTGTAGGTGAATTAGGACCTAAAGCCCGTGAGAACGACTGGCCTATCAATGTAATGTGGGGCCTTATAGGATCCTGTACGAACTCATCCTACGAAGACCTTACCAGAGCGGCGTCCATAGCCCAACAAGCGATTGATAAAAACCTTAGACCCAAAAGTGATTTCGGGATCAATCCTGGATCGGAACAAATACGATATACGGCCGAGCGCGACGGACTTCTCCAGATATTTGAAGATCTGGGCGCCACCATCTTTACCAATGCCTGTGGTCCCTGTATCGGACAATGGGAACGTAGCGATCTGTTAGGGGATGAGAAGAATACCATTGTTCATTCCTTCAACCGGAACTTTGCCAAGCGCGCCGATGGAAACCCGAACACCCATGCCTTTGTAGGTTCTCCGGAGATGGTTGCGGCCATAGCGCTTTCAGGACGCCTGGATTTTGATCCGGTAAGAGATACCCTAATCAACGAAGATGGGCAAGAAGTAAAGCTTGATGAGCCAAGGGGACTTGAATTACCACCGCGTGGATTTGATGTCGAGGATAACGGATATCTGGAACCTGTTGCCGATGGTAGTGGTATTGAAGTGAAAGTGAATCCTACTTCAGAACGACTTCAATTGCTTACACCGTTCCAGCCTATACAGGATGAAGAATTGCAAGGTGTCAGATTGTTGATCAAGGCCTTTGGAAAGTGTACTACGGACCACATTTCCATGGCAGGTCCCTGGTTGAGATACCGTGGACACCTTGATAATATTGCGAACAATACACTTATTGGCGCCGTAAACGCCTACAACAAGCAAACTAATTTCGTGAAGAACCAGCTAAGTGGTGATTACGAAGGAGTGCCGGATACCCAACGTGCCTATAAGGCGGCAGGTATTAAAACTATTGTAGTGGGTGATCACAACTACGGAGAAGGATCTTCCAGAGAGCACGCGGCCATGCAGCCCCGTCACCTGGGTGTAGCAGCCGTGTTAGTAAAGAGTTTTGCCCGTATTCATGAGACAAACCTAAAGAAGCAGGGAATGCTGGGGCTTACGTTTGTCAATGAAAGTGATTACGACCTGATTCAGGAGGACGATACCTTCAACTTTGTTGATATTGCGGACTTTGCTCCAGGAAAACCGCTTACCATCGAAGTAGTACATTCCGACGGTAGTAAAGACACAGTGCTGGCGAATCATACCTATAACGATTCTCAGATCGAATGGTACCGTGAAGGATCGGCCTTGAATCTGATCAAGAAGCAAAATGCTTAACCGTCATTTCGATCCGCCCAGGGCGGTGAGAAATCTCATATAGAAAATAAGACTCCCGGTTTCCGGGAGTTTTTTATAGATGTTTTTTAAGTGTTTCGATATCTCCTTTAGAAGTCAAATCCGGCACATGTTCTTTTAATGGAATGCCTTCCATATAGTGCTCAGGGTTCTTGCACATAGCGAGGATAGCAGTTGCAAGCTCTTTTTCGTTGCGCTCAGGGTGTAAAGGACAATCTTTCAGGTATTCAAGAATTGCTGGTCCGGAGAACCGGAAAATATTCATGCTCACCCGTAATGTTCCCGAAGCATCTTTAAACCTTGGAAGATCATCTACGTTAGGTTTTTCCACGATCTCCATTAATCTGTTCTTGGCGTCGAGTCGCGTGAGCGCAAAACGCGCAATCTTTTCCGAAGGAAACTGTAAACCATCCCGGTCATAGGCGATAAACGCATTTTCTGCCGTTGTGTTCCGGATTAGTTCCATGGCCTTAACCGAATACAGATTATCACTATTGCATACGGCAAAAGAGTCTCTCTTGAGGCCTGGATATTGTTCCAAAGCCTGATAAACCGCATCCGCTGTTCCCAGCGGTTTTTCACGATCATCTGGCACGTATTGCCGGGCGTACGAGATTGTGAGTCCTTCGTAGGTGTTATGAGCTTCTTCACTTCCGAATACCTCCTGAAATTGATGTTTGTTCGTCGGACTTACGATCAGTGTAACCCGTGTAAATCCGGCTTTTTTTGCATTCATGATTAAGTAATGCAGTAGCGGTTTGCCATCGCTCAGCGTAATAAGTCCTTTGCTACGTGTATTTGCTTCTGCCACTTGGTCTTCTGAAAGACCACTGGTAGCTGCGGAAGCCTTCATCCGGGAAGAGGCTCCTCCGGCCAGTATGAGGAGATCAGTGCACATAAGCTCCTTTTGAAACAGTTACGGGATACACGGCAACAGCACCCGCATTTTTGAGGGCCTGTACAATAGCTTTTTCATTTTCAGGAGGTCCTAGAACGGCCAAACTTCCACCACCACCCGAACCTACGATCTTTCCTCCATACGCACCGGCTTTCATGGCCGATTCGATCATAGCATCTATGGCAGGGACAGAAACTCCCAGGTAATCTCGAAGCACAACATGATGATCGTACATCAGCGCACCCAATACCTTCGGATCACTTGATGCACTTTTAAATTCATCCAATGCAGCCAGTGTGATCTCATGATTGCGAAGGGCTGCATAGAAATAAGGGTATTGCATATCGGAGAGATGCTCTTTGTAAGTATCAATTTCTGAGAGTCGTGCGGACTTCAGATCGAAGTCGGACACATTTGTTGAGACCCTGCTTATGGCTTCCCAGGTGGTTTCCTGTAGATGCCCCAGTGTTCCCAGGGTTTCCTTGGGGATACCTGATTCAGCCACAATGAGCCGATCCAGGTGCTGCCCGATCTGTGACACCCCGAATCCTTTGTGAAATGGAATGTCCGTATCAATATACACAATGTTTCCACAGGCTATGGTAAACTGGTCCATGCGCCCACCGGGAGCATTGTGTTCTTCAACCTCTGCCTCATACGCGATTTTCCCGATTACCTCCTGGCGATACGGATCATCGGGGCCAAAGGCCTTTAAAAGGAAAAGGACCCAGGCCACTACCATGGCCGACGAGCTGGACAAGCCGGCATTGATAGGAATGTCCCCTGAGATAGTGATGTCATATCCTCGGGTGGGGTAACAACCATAGCGTCTTGCAACCCGCCAGCCAGAAGCGAAATAGTCTCTCTCGTCTAAAATATCGAAACGCTCTTCCAGGGAAATGGTTCGGCTTAGGCCGACATCGGGCATATCAATCCGAAACACATTATCATTGTTTATCGAAGCACCAAGGGTAATGGATCTATCGATAGCGCACGCAATAACGGGCAATCCCAGATAGTCCTGGTGGTCACCGAAAAGACATACGCGTCCCGGCGCTTCGACTGTGATTTTCTTTGAAGGTTTGTACGTCATTTACCAGGTGTCCTTCATCCAGTTGTAGGGACGCCGCTTTACCCACATACCCCGGGTGAAATCAGGAAAATCCTGAGCTTCGCCGCCATTCTCGATGGAAACTTCTGACAGCGGTGTAATGGCGCTCCATGCGGCTGCGTCGTACACATCCAACGGCGGAGCAATGTTTCGCTTTGCGGATTCTACGAAGGCGTGAAGCACGAAGAAATCCATGCCCCCGTGACCCGAGCCGGATGCGTACTCCCCATACTTTTGCCAAAGCGGATGATCGTATTTTTCGATCCATTCTGTGGCGTCATCCCATCGATGCGATTTTTTGGATTTTCCTTCAATATAGATGCGATTGCCATCCACTTCCCAGAGTCCCTCGCTGCCCTGCACGCGAAAACCGAGGGAATAGGGGCGGGGTGAGTTGCAATCGTGAGTTACAATGATCGTTTCATCATTGGAGGTCTGTATCATGGAGGTAATTACATCACCCTGCTTCCATTTCAATTGTGCGTTAGGGTGATCTTCTCCGCCATGTTTCACAATGTACTTGTTAAGGCCAACCCCCTTGGTGGCCATGGAAGAAATGGAGACAAAACGATTTCCGCGATTGATGTCACACATCGTGGCTACAGGCCCCGCACCATGCGTGGGATAGACATCCGCATTGCGCAATAACGAATGTTGCGTTCGCCAGGCGGATTCCGAAATGCCTTTTTCTCCAAACTCAACACCCAGGCCATAAGGAGTCTTCCCATCATTGAATTTTACAAACCTCAAGTCATGTTGATAACCACACCGGAAGTGAAGAAGTTCTCCGAACACATTCTGTCTTACCATATTGAGTACCGACATAATATCACGGCGATAGCACACATTCTCAAGGATCATAAGGTGGGTGCCGGTTTGCTCGTGTATGTTAACCAGGTCCCAGCACTCTTCCATCGTATTCGCCGCAGATACCTCCAGTCCTGTATATTTGCCAGCCAGCATAGCATCTTTGGCCATTCGGGCGTGCCATAGCCAGGGTGTAGAAATTATCACGGCATCTACGTTCTGAAGCTTCAACAGATTTCGATAGTCATATTCATCTTTACTGAATACCTCTGGCTTTTTTTGACCTGCCTTGTCGATCATTTCCAGGGCTATTGCGTTACGACGGTCATCGATGTCACAAATAGCAGTTACTTCGATATCATCTCGTTGAAGCGCATTATTTAAATGATTGGTACCCCTAAGGCCTACGCCTATAAATCCGAGACGTAATTTCTCTTCAGAAGAAAAAAGTTGTTGTCCTATGGAAAGATTTGGCGACAAAGCCACTCCGGCGCCAACCAGCGCTGATTGTTTGACAAATTCTCTGCGTGAACTCATGTTTTGAATGGTTTGTTTTGTACGATTTGAGATCGTGATGCTAACAAATGTAGCACATATTTTAGATCGGTTTTGAGGGAGGGAAGAAAGAATCTCAAATCATTGTGCAAGGTTTTCGAAAATTGTGAGACTATATATATCAATTGAGCCGAAAGCCTACCGCTTACATGATAGCAATTTAAAAGCAACAACCGCAACAACAAACACTGTATCATGAAAACACTATGGTTTTTTGAGGATGTGAATCTGTTCAGGATGCTATGCCCTCATAAGTTCAAGGCCTACAAGGAAGCTCACGATTTTAAGCGCTACGACAAGGAAGATTACATTTACTTTGAAGAAGATCGGTCCAACAAGGTATATCTCATCGAAGAGGGCAAAGTCAAGCTGGGCTATTATACCGAAGACGGCAGGGAAGTTGTAAAAGCCATTCTTTGCAAAGGGGAACTCTTCGGAGAAAAAGCAATACTGGGAGAGGAAAAGCGCGATGAATTTGCCCAATCGCTCTCAAATACCTCCATCTGCCCCGTAGGTGTGGATACGATGCACGACCTTATGCGCGATAACCGCAGTTTTAGTTTCCGAATTTACAAGCTTATCGGGTTGCGGATTAAGCGCCTGGAAAGAAGACTTGAGCTTGTTCTTTTCAAGGATGCAGAGACTCGTGTTAAGGAGTTTCTCAAGGAATTGGCCCTGGACTATGGCCATTGTTGCCCGGATACAGGTGATACTGTCATCGAGCATCCATACACGCAAAAGGATATCGCAAAACTTATAGGTACATCCCGACCAACCTTCAACGCCATAATGAACAAATTCAAGGAAGAGAATCTTATCGATTTTAACCGGCGGGAGATTCGGTTGAAGTTTTCTGCCTAATGTCAGATGGCTTACATTCTGAACGAACGAAGCGTCCTAATTTTGAACGCCGAACATTTTCCATCATAGCTAAATTCGGATTCCAGCCCACAGGATCCTTGACGAGATAATGTTTGGTTTTTGTTAGTTTTGTTGCGCAACGCCTACTAAGTAGGTGTTGCGTTTCTTTATATGAATTTTCTAAGAAAAAATTGGGGTAATCTTTTGCTGATCGCATTTATTGCGCTGCTTATTATTCCACAAACCGGTCTTCCCATCAAAGTCTTCTTTAATCGGCTTATTGCCTTCAGTCCTTCGGAAATTCAAGCTGAAAAGAGAGAAACCGTTTCCAGCTATCAATGGAACCTGGCCGGACTCGACGGTACCAGGGTCGATTTTTCACGATCTGAAGGTAAGGTGATTATCGTCAATTTCTGGGCGACCTGGTGCCCTCCCTGTGTGGCTGAAATGCCGTCATTTCAGAAGTTATTCGATACCTACGGAGATCAGGTAGATTTTTATTTTGTGTCCCTTGAGGACAAAGAAGTGCTTGAAAAATTTCTTCGGAAGAAAGGATACGATTTACCGGTATACCAACAGCTTTCCAAAGCACCTGAAACCCTGCGTTCATTGTCACTCCCAACCACCTACGTTATTGCTAAGAACGGTAGTATCGTCATGGATAAATCGGGCGCCGCCGACTGGAACAGCGACAAAGTGCACGAGGTGTTGGAGAAGCTACTAAATGAGCGATAATGATCTATTAGCCTAAAGAGACTTATAGACTACAGTCTCCGTCCAGGATGTTTTGCGTTGTAGGGTTGTAGGCATTACCGGAAGCCGTAAAGGGGCCTATTAAACCACCATTGACGATAAGTGACTCAATGCCACAAAAATCGGTCATCAGGAAATTATCGGTCACACCCATAGATCCACCGACCGATGTAAGCCCTGAAAAATCATCGAGGTCCAATAGATCAAAGCAATTGCTAACTGCAACATAGCCTCCTACGGTACTCAGAGAGCTGAATCCACTTGCATCGGTAAGAAGCTCACTGTTTGATAATTCAAAGTTGTTCGATACATTGGTCAGACTGCTAAAACCCTGAATGGTAAGTGCCCCGGAACCGGATAGTTCAAAATCTCCGTCCACATTTTCCAGACTGTTGAATCCGTTAAGAGAACTCAAATTAAAGTTGGCATGAATTTTCAACAGGTCATTGACCTGTGTAAGGCTGTTGAATCCATTCATTTCATTCAGAGAAAAGTTGTCTCTAATCTCTATTTCAGTGCCCACTGAGGTAAGCGCGTTGAAACCATTTAGTTGAGTGAGTTCCTCATTATAACTGATGAGTAGGTCTCTACCAATCGTGACGAGATTTGAAAGCCCGTCTATGTTGTCGAGATCAAAATTACTGCTGAATCTAACGTCCTTACCTACACTGGTGATGCCAGATAAGCCGTCAACGTTCGGTAAAGATTCGTTGTGCATTACTATGAGATCGCCTCCAACGGAGGTAATGTTTTGAACGCCATCAATGTTTGTAATGACCGGATTGAAATTGATGTTAAGATCGTATTCCAGATCACTCAATCCCTCAAGGCCGTCAAGATTTTCGAGATTGTCGTTTCCTACCACATCAAGTAGTCTAGCGGAAGACAAACTACTTAGCCCTGCACATGACGTCAATGGGCCGTTGTCCGTAATGTAGACGCCAAATCCTACCGTTTCCAGATTGTGCAACCCATTAAGCGATTCCAAATTTGGATTTTGACTAATAATGAGATTGATGCCTACCTCGGTAAGGGACGACAGTGGAGTGATATCAACAATAGGTGGATCGGTGCTTACGCTAGAGGTTCTTATTTCGAGATCTCCGGTGATACAGCAGTAGTTTTGGGCACCAAAGTCGTCTACCTCATCTTGTGTTCTCAATACTACGTCACCGTTGAAAACTCCTCCCGTACCCAATTCCGGTGTGGTAAAACTAACTTCATTACTATATGCGGTGCCATAATTGTTGGAGGCGTACGCCCGTACATAATAGGTGGTGTTATCATTGAGCCCGGCAATTTCGCCATTATAGATTCCTGTTCCGTTACCAAGAGAGAGGCTCGAGTTGGCCGTAGTCGGGCTGCTACTGGTACTCCAGCACAAACCCCGCTGAGAAACCTGGCCCACGCCGTTATCAGTAACATTAGCCTGGAATGTGGCCGATATTGAAGTGACCTGTCCGGGTTGTTCCAGAGTGACGGTAGGAAGTCTGTCATTATTATTGTTAGGGTCCTGTGGTTCTTCGTTGTCTTTACTACAACTCGCAGTTAGTATTGAAATAAAAGCCAGTACAAGAAATTTATAACAAACTTGTTTCATAATTGGATTGTTATTCGTCAGGAGGGAGGGAGATAGTGACGTTAGCACCCTTCAAAAATATTAAATGTTTTCAAAAATCAAAGTTATTCTGAATGGGAAAAACGGCTTGTTATAAATCTTCCAGGAAAGTAAGCCGATTACCGCTGGGATCGAAAAAGGCAAATTCTGCTGTGCCCCAGGGTGTTTTCCAGTTCATACTGTCTTCGGAAACAACACCCGCAGCCACGTATTGCTCGAGTAAGGCTTTTATATTCTTCACCTGAAACTTAAGATCGGTACTTGTCATATCTTCCGGAAACTGAAACTGAAGATGGAAAAACAGCTTATCCCGGCCAATGACTGCATAATCTATAGGTCCCTCCTGATACGCAGTACTATCGAAGACGTTTTTGAATCCGAGTTTGGTTTCATACCATTCGATATCACGAGCTACGTCAGACGAGGCCAGAACGGGAGAGATATATTGGAATTCGACTTTTTTTGACACTATTAATTGGATTTTTTTGTTTTAGGTTGTTGAACACGGCAGCATCCGGAATGTCTGCAAGTTTACACATTTCAATTCCGTACACCGGTAAGATTGGAAATTCGTTATTCGAAATTCAAGATTCATCATTCACTCATAATCGTACTTCGATACACCTTCCTCCGCTGGGCTTCGGAAGGCACTCAGTACTCTGTGGTTAATTCCGGGCATTGATAATTGGAAATTCGTTATTCGAAATTCATCATTCGTCATTCA
>CAZTLE010000017.1:0-15376 GCA_964614415.1 uncultured Aureitalea sp.
CGGTTTTAGCCACGGATCAAATCCAAGGCGCGATTGGAACGTTACGGTATATGTCCCCTCTTTAAGTCCTAATTGTTCGGCGACCATGCGAGTGGTCTCGAAACACTGATGCCTGTAGCAGTACGCATGTGCCTCAGAAGCTGTTACGCAACAACTTCCATCGATCTTACAATGGGATTTGGTCACATCGCTTTTCCGGATGTGACGCTCCGGAACACCGTGATAACTGAACAACACGTGCTCGTAATCAACGTTTTCCAACGCTTCGAAAATACTCCTGGACAACACCTCGATGTACTCGGGCTTATTGTAGAAGGCCGGGAGTGAAGTAATCTCCATTTCGGGAAAGTGCTGTTTCTGAAGCTCTGCTACTTTCACATCGATGGTCTCCGTGGTAGCCATGGCAAATTGAGGATAGAGCGGAATGACCAAAACATCATCCACGCCTTGCTCGTGAAGTTCCCGAAGGCCTTTTTCGAGGCTCATACTCCCGTAGCGCATGGCCAAAGCCACGGGAATCTCCAATCGTTCCTGTACTTTTTTCTGAAGACGCTCCGAAATTACAATAAGCGGTGATCCCTCTTCCCACCAAATGCGCTTGTAGGCTTCTGCGGACTTCTTAGGCCGGGTATTCAAGATGATACCCCGAACCAAGAAGGACCGGAACCAGAAGGGAACATCAATCACCCGCGGGTCCATGAGGAATTCATCCAGGTATTTTTTTACGTCTTTGGGGTTGGTGCTGTCGGGCGAACCGAGATTTACCAGAAGGACTCCTTTCATAGGGCGAAGTTCATGATTGAATAACACATATCAAATGGGATAGGGAACGAAAAACCAATGGGCATATTTGGATAATCTATGATGACAGACTCATTAAATATTTCTTGGGGGTAGTCCCGTACTTTTTCTTGAACGCAGCGATGAAATGACTGGCAGTACTGTAGCCTATGGCATCTCCCACTTCGTTCACATTGTAGGAGCCTCCGGCGAGCATTTGCCGGGCGACTTCCAATTTATAGTCGAGAAGGAAGCTAAATACCGAATCTCCGTATACCTGCTTAAACCCTTCCTTCAACTTGTTGAGGGGCAGGTTTATTTCTTCGGAAAGCTCCTGCAAGGTGGGAGGTTCGGCCATACGACTCGTAATGATCTGCTTGGCCAATTTGATCTTGGCTACATTTCCCTCATCGGCAAGAAAAGGGCACTTCTCAATATTGGGGTCACCGGGTCGGTTGAAGTACAAACTAAGCAGTTCGTAGGCTTTCCCCTTAAAGTACAGGGGCTTCATAGAGGGTTGCATATTGTACTGCATCATCTGGTTCAGTACAATCGCCATAGTAGGTGTAATACTCGTTTCCTTGTAATACTTCCGGTCCCGGTTCTCTTCGCTTAAAAAACTGATGTACTCTGCGTCATCTGAGAACAAACTGTGAAACCGGGCAATGGGAATAAGGACACTCACCACCCAGGAGCCTGAATTTACCCTGATATCGATGGGGAGATCCTGTTGTGGGTTGTAAAGCAATAACGCTCTGTCCTGCTCCAACGGAAGCAAATAACTACCCTCATTATAACTCAATCTGGCAGAGCCTTTACTTCCGAAATGAAATTGGATGTATTCTTTACTTACATTTCTTCTAAATGCCTGAATATCATCACTTTCATTTTCAAAAATGAGCACAAAAAATCGATCTTCAATGGCCAGCTCTTCAAAAAGTCCTTCAGCGACATTTTCCATAATTACGGATGTAAAAAAAGGCGATTATCCCTATTAATTGTTTTGCAAAAATACGGCTAATCTTATTTAAAATGATTATAAATAAGCGTATTTAGGGCTTTGCGAGGGTATTTTGACCTCAAAATGGCCGTTTTCAACACTATTGATACCGATAGCGTTATTTTCTGAAAATCACCACCGCTACTTTTGCACAGTAATTCATGAAAAATACCGCTCAAAGTCAACCTACAATGCCTCAGAGAGGTAATTTCTACGTCATCGGACTCAACTACAGGAAAGCCGATGCCGATATCCGTGAGCATTTCAGTATAAGCGAATCGGCTCAAAAGAGCATCCTATCCCAGGCTAAGGAGGAAGGAAGTCCGGCACTTTGTGTGGTATCTACCTGCAACAGGACGGAGCTCTACGGATTTGCACAACATCCCTTTCAACTCATCAAGCTACTTTGTGAACATACCCACGGTACGGTCGAGGAGTTCGAAAAGGTTGCATACATTCACAAGAACAATGAGGCCGTTTCCCATATATTCAAAGTGGGAACGGGATTGGACAGTCAGATCCTGGGTGACTTCGAGATTATTAGTCAGTTGCGAAAAGGGTTTCGCCTGTCCAAAGAAATGGGAATGATGGATCCCTACCTGGAGCGCCTTGCCAATGCGGTGATCCAGGCCAGCAAACGCATCAAAAATGAAACCGGGCTTTCATCGGGAACGACCTCAGTTAGTTTTGCCGCTGTTCAGTACATTTTGGAAAATGTCACCGATATTTCAAACAAAAGAATCCTTCTCTTCGGAACGGGGAAAATTGGACGCAATACCTGTGAAAACCTGGTAAAGCATACCGAAAACAAACAGCTTACACTTATTAACCGTACACGTGTAACGGCCGAAGCGGTGGCCGGTAAGTTCAATCTCGTGGTGCGCGATTTTGAGGACCTTTCCTCTGAGATCGATACTTCCGACATACTTATCGTCTCCACGGGAGCAGACATACAAACGGTTACAACAGATTTGGTGAATCCAACAAGGCCACTCCTTATTTTGGACCTTTCCATGCCACGCAACGTATCGCCTGAGGTGGCTCACAACGAACACGTTACCCTCGTTCATCTGGACGCTCTGTCCCGGGTAACCGACTCAACCCTGGAACGACGTAAAATGGAGATTCCGGCTGCGGAAGATATTATTTCAGAAATCAAAAAAGAATTTATCACCTGGGCCGAAAACCGCAAGTTTGCTCCCACGATCCAGGCGCTCAAAGCCAAGCTGGCCGATATGAAAATTGCCGAGATCGATTTTCAGAAAAAGAAGATCCCGGGATTTGACGAACAGCAGGCAGAGATTATCAGTGATCGGATCATTCATAAGATCACGACTCATTTTGCCAACCACCTGAAAGCTGATAATGCCTCTTCCGAGAGCATTGAACTCATCAAGCGCGTTTTCCAGCTGGAGAACCAATAAGCATGAACAACATAATTCGCATAGGAACCCGGGATAGCCAATTGGCATTGTGGCAGGCTACCAAAGTACAGGAGGAACTTCGGGCAAACGGTGTGGATTCGGAGTTGGTTCCAATCAAATCCAAAGGAGACCTCAATACGACCACCCCCCTTTATGAATTAGGTATTGTAGGCATATTTACCAAGACACTGGACATCGCACTGCTCAACGGGGATATCGATATCGCCGTACATAGTATGAAGGACGTCCCCACAGCATTACCCGAAGGCATTGTACAAACCGCAGTACTCACCCGGGGTGCCACTCAGGATATCCTTGTCATGAAAGAACCTGTTGATCTTGACGGTGCATGTACGATTGCCACTGGGAGCATTCGACGAAAAGCGCAATGGTTGCACCGCTATCCCCATCACGAAGTGGTGGGTTTACGTGGCAACGTAAACACGAGATTGAAAAAGCTCGAGGATAGCAACTGGGCAGGTGCCATCTTCGCCAAAGCCGGACTGGAGCGCATTCATCTTCTTCCCGATCATTATTTGGACCTTGACTGGATGATCCCGGCCCCCGCTCAGGGCGCTATGGTGATTGTAGCTCGCAAAGACGACACCCAGGCCATCGAAGCTTCTTCCAAACTGAACAATCACGAAGCCCAGCTCACCACCCATGTGGAGCGGGCCTTTCTCCGCACCGTGGAAGGTGGATGCACGGCGCCTGTAGGTGCTATTGCGGTGCTCAGCGATAACCAAATCAACTTTCACGGAGCGCTCTTCGCGCTCAATGGTAGTGTGAAATACGACATTACAGAAGTAATCAACGTAGATGAGGTAGAAGGTTTTGGGGAATTATGCGCCCAAAAAGTATTGGATGCCGGAGGGAGTGACCTTATGAAGACCTTGAAAAATGACCACTAACGCCTATATCCCGACTATTCTCTGTACAAAAGTACTGAGTGATGCGCAGCGATATTTACTGCTGCAAGCCGGCGTTGGCCTGGTGGAATACAACGCTATTTCTGTTTCATTACTAGACGCGATTGTACCCCCTAAAGTCAAGAATGCCATTTTTACAAGCGCCAATGCCGTTCGTGCCGTACTTCAAAATGACATAGACATACAGCGCGCTTTTTGTGTGGGAGAAAAAACAGCTTCACTTTTAAACGAAAACGGCCAAAATGTGGTGAAAATTGGCCAAAATGCGTCAGAATTGGCCCATTTTATACTGAAAAACCACAAAAAAGAGCAATTTTCGTACTTTTCCGGGAACCGTCGTCGGGACGAATTACCGCAACTATTTGCTCAAAATAATATCCCCTTTTCAGAACAAGTTGTCTACGAAACCACATTAACTCCGAAGGCCTTCGAACGAACTTTTGATGGAGTGCTGTTCTTTAGCCCGAGCGGTGTGGAAAGTCATATTCAGAAAAATACATTACAAAATACAACCGCCTTTTGTATAGGTGAAACCACGGCCACAGAAGCCCGCAAGCATAGTGACAATGTAATTGTTGCCAACGCGCAAAGTGTGGAAAGCGTCATAGCAAAGGCCGTTAAAACATTACGATCCGTACATGAAAAATGATCTTTTCTTACGAGCCCTACGCGGGGAGACCGTCGATCGGCCCCCGGTTTGGATGATGCGTCAGGCCGGGCGCTACCTGCCCGAATTTATGGCCATCCGCGAGAAATACGATTTCTTTACCCGCTGCAGAACTCCGGAGTTGGCCAGTGAAATTACAATACAACCCATTCGCAGATTCGGAATGGACGCCGCCATTCTTTTCAGCGATATCCTCGTAGTTCCTCAAGCCATGAACATCGAAGTAGAAATGAAACCCGGAGTAGGCCCCTGGTTGCCCAACCCGATTCGATCGGAAAAAGACATGGAGCAAGTAATCGTTCCCGACATTGATGAGACACTGGGATATATAATGGACGCCATTGCAATGACCAAAGAGAAGCTCAACGACGAGATACCACTTATCGGCTTTGCCGGAAGTCCCTGGACGCTCCTTTGTTATTGCATACAGGGACAGGGAAGCAAAACCTTCGACAAGGCCAAAGAATTTTGCTTCACCCAGCCAAAAGCAGCCGAAGAACTACTGCAGAAAATTACCGATACTACCATCGCCTACCTAAAACGCAAAGTGCAGGCAGGCGTGAACGCTGTTCAGATATTTGACAGTTGGGGAGGCCTGCTGTCTCCCGACGACTACCAGGAATTCAGCTGGAAATATATTCAGCAAATTGTAACCGCTTTAAAAGATGAAACGCATGTCATCGTCTTCGGAAAGGGTTGCTGGTTTGCCCTGAATACTATGGCGCGAAGCGGCGCTTCGGCCCTGGGGGTGGATTGGACCTGTTCGGCACGAAATGCGCGTTACCTAAGCGGGGGAGAGATCACCTTACAGGGTAATTTCGATCCGTCGCGCCTACTCAGTCCTCCATCTGAAATAAAACGAATGGTAACCGAAATGATCCGTGCCTTCGGAAAAGACAAATACATCGTAAATTTAGGACATGGTATTCTCCCCAATGTCCCCGTCCACCATGCGGAAGCCTTTATTCAGGCAGTTAAGGAATACAAAGGGTAATGATCGTAAAAATACTTCGGAAGATTCGTCCCGCACAACTATGGCGGCTCCTGGGGTTTTGCCTTGGCAATCCCCTGTATGCCATCCCTACCATGCGAGCGACCACCCGTTGTATGAAGGTGTCCGAAAAAAAGTACGGCAAAGCACATCACGGCGATGGACCGCCAAACGCGTTTCGACACGCACTCTGGAATGTGCTTATCGCTCGATATTGTGCTCGTTGGAGAAGAGGCACTGCCCGGGCCCTTCTTTGGACCGAACGTATTACCACATGGCATGAATCGTTTTCCAGGAACGACCCTTTCTCTACAGCTATGGATCTGCATAACAATAAAGTAGGACGATCTTATTATTCGGAAACCACCGGACTGTCAGAAGTTGAAATGATCGAATGGGTAGCCGGAAAAGCGGCAATTGCACGGGCTGTAACTTCCGTCTCCGAAATAGACCAATATCCTAACGAACTCGTCTTTATTTCAGCGTCATGATAAAAAATATTTTCAAGGGAATTCGCGCCTACGGAGGCACTTTCAAATTGCTGGGGGAACTCGGCTTGTGGAAATACTTTGGCATTCCCATACTCATCAGTGTGGTTATGGCAGTCTCGATCGGATTTGCGGCCTGGGGGTTTTCAGATAATGTAGGCGCACTTATTGCCAAAGCCTGGATATGGGAGTGGGGCTCCGAAACCTTTAGGGCCATTAGCAACTTCATTGGGGGTATGGCAGTCATCGCTCTCGGGCTCATTCTCTACAAGCACATCATTATGGCCCTTAGCGCTCCGTTTATGAGTCCCGTATCCGAAAAGATAGAAGCGCATCTTTACGGTAAAACAGTGCACGATCATCGTAATACGGGGTTCAGTGCACAGCTCTGGCGTGGTATACGTATCAATGTTCGGAACCTACTCATGGAACTCCTGCTTACCATCCCGATTTTGTTGTTGAGTCTGATCCCCATTCTGGGATTGGTATCATCTCCTTTGCTGTTCGTCGTACAAGCCTACTATGCAGGATTTGGTAATATGGATTACACCCTGGAACGGCATTTTGATTATAAAGAAAGCGTACAATTTGTTCGAGGGTTTCGGGGAATCGCCATCGGAAACGGGATTGTTTTCATGCTATTGCTCCTTATCCCTCTGGTTGGGATCGTTCTGGTACTACCGCTTTCGGTAACGGCCGCGAGCACCGAAACCCTGGCCTTGTTAAAAGAGAACGGAAAGCTGAAAACAGCTCCAAAGATCGAAGCATAATTTGGTAAAAGAGGCTACATACAGTATTGATCCGTTACAAGCATCAGATGCCGAGGATTTACACCGCCTAATGGCCAATAACGCCGGGCGATTTACACGCTTCTTTTCCCGAACGCTCTCGCAAAATAGTTCTCTTCGAGCCTCCCGAACATATATACTCGTTAAGAACTCCGAAGCAGAGCTAAGAAAAGAATTCACATGGGCCATTCGATCCCGGGAAGATAACAAGGTAAAAGGGCTTATTATTCTTCGTGAAATCAACTGGGAACTGGGCCAGGGCGAACTGGCTTATTGTATTGCACAATCCCACGAAGGACGAGGTTGGGTAAGTCAGGCGGTTAATGACATCTGTCAGTTTCTATTCACGCAATTTGACCTAACATTGCTGCGCCTTATAATCCATAAGAGCAACACGGGAAGTCTGCGCGTAGCAGAGAAATGCGGGTTTGTTTGGAAAAAGACGCTGCATGATCACTACACGCCTCCCAACGAACGTACACTGGATATGGAACTTTATGAACGACACGCATGAAAACAGCATTTGTAACCTACATTAGAAATTTACAGGACACTATTACCTCAGGTCTGGAGCAAGTTGACGGACAGGCCACATTTCGGGAAGACCACTGGGAACGCCCCGGTGGTGGCGGTGGAAGAACCCGGGTTATCGAGAACGGTGGCGTTTTCGAAAAAGGCGGTGTGAATATTTCGGAAGTACACGGCCAACTTCCTCCCTCCATGCAAGAATATTTTGGAGTCAATGACGCCGATTTCTTTGCCTGTGGGCTTAGTATGGTGCTACACCCCAAAAACCCATTTGT
Source organism: uncultured Aureitalea sp. (assembly GCA_964614415.1). Lineage (GTDB taxonomy): Bacteria > Bacteroidota > Bacteroidia > Flavobacteriales > Flavobacteriaceae > CAZTLE01. The sequence continues at coordinate 7,871 of CAZTLE010000017.1, forward strand.
GCCAACCGTCCATGCCAACTGGCGCTATTTCGAACTCTACGATTCGAATGGGAATATTGTTACCCAATGGTTTGGCGGAGGTCAGGACCTTACACCCTATTACCTCTTCGAAGAAGACGCCGTTCACTTCCATCGGGTCTGCAAAGAGGCTTGTGACAAACACGATCCTGAATTCTATCCGAAATTCAAGGCCCGTTGCGACGAATACTTTTTCAACTCACATCGCGACGAAGCGCGGGGGATCGGTGGCTTGTTTTTCGATTATCTGAAACCATCGGAAGAAAGAACGCTGCAGCAATGGTATGACTTCGTGACCGAAATAGGAGATAGTTTCCTTTCGGCCTATGTTCCCATCGTTGAACAAAGAAAGGATATGTCCTATACCGAAGCCCATCGCAACTGGCAGGAAATCCGAAGGGGACGTTACGTGGAATTCAATCTCGTACACGATAAAGGAACCTTATTCGGATTGAAGACCAAAGGACGTATTGAAAGTATTTTAATGAGCCTTCCTCCTCACGTGCAGTGGCAATACGACCACCATCCTGAGCCGGGAAGTGAAGAAGCCAAGTTGATCGAAGTACTTAAATCCCCCAGGGATTGGGTGGTAGAAGTGCCTCAATAATTGCAAAAGAAGAATGTATCCATTACGAAGGAATAGACGATTACGACAAAGCGAGGCCATCCGAAGCCTGGTGCGGGAAACTGTGGTTACACCTAGTGATTTTTTAGTCCCGCTTTTCATTGTGGAAGGTAACCGGGTAAAGGAGGAGATCCCCTCCATGCCGGGATACTTTCGCATGAGCCTGGATATGATACCCGCCGAGGTCAAAGAGCTCTGGTCCTTAGGTCTTAAGGCCGTACTCTTGTTCGTAAAGGTGCCTGACGATCTGAAAGACAATTCAGGAAAGGAAGCCCTGAATCCGGAGGGTCTCATGCAACGCGCAATAGCCACGGTGAAAAACACGGTCCCAGAAATGCTGGTAATGACCGATGTCGCCCTGGACCCGTATTCCGTCTACGGACATGACGGGATTATTTCTGATGGGCAGATCATCAACGATGACACCAACGCTGTCCTGGCTGAAATGGCGTTGTCCCATGCCAAAGCGGGAGCCGATTTTGTAGCTCCCAGCGACATGATGGACGGGCGTATTTTTGAGATCCGAACGCTGTTGGAAGACGAAGGTTTCCACAACACCGGAATCATGAGTTACAGCGCCAAGTATGCCTCGGCTTTCTACGGTCCGTTTCGGGACGCCCTGGACTCTGCACCCGCCGATGCCCGGGACATTCCCAAAGACAAAAAAACCTATCAGATGGATCCCGCCAATGCCAGGGAAGCGATTCGTGAAACGCTTATGGATATTGATGAGGGTGCCGATATTGTGATGGTAAAACCCGGTTTGGCCTACCTTGACATCGTTCGGGATATTCGCGAAGCAACCAACGTACCCATCGCGGTGTATCAGGTGAGCGGGGAGTATGCCATGCTTAAAGCAGCGGCACAACAAGGCTGGCTGGATCACGACACGGTAATGATGGAGCAAATCACTTCCATTAAACGGGCAGGTGCAGATATCATCGCAAGTTATTTCGCCAAAGATGTGGTGAAATTAATTTCCTAATCTCAAGGAAGGTATCCGGTAAAATTTTAACTTGTAAAAAATTTTGGTGGGATGACCCTATTGATACTGTACGCGGTACTATCCATCCTTTTTTCTTTTCTGTGTTCCATACTGGAAGCTGCGCTGCTTAGCTTTACTCCTACCTATCTCAAACTGAAGATTCAGGAGGGTAAAAAATACGCCAATGCACTGGCCGAACTGAAAAAAGATGTCGATAAGCCGCTCATCGCGATACTAACACTTAACACAATTGCCCATACCGTAGGAGCTATTCTCGTCGGGGTGCAGGCCGAAAAACTACCGTATGATATCGAAGTCTTTGGAGTCAATATCGTGGGGATCGTTTCGGCTATTATGACGATTCTCATTCTGGTGGTTTCAGAAATTATTCCGAAGACCATCGGGGCAACCTACTGGAAAAGCCTCGGTAGATTCACAGCGGTTTCGCTGAATGCCCTCATATTCGTTTTGAAATATACCGGGATTCTATGGTTACTCACGCTTACTACCCGACTCATTGGGAAGTCGGCACATGTAAGTACCATGAGCCGGGAGGAGTTTAAAGCGATCACTGAGACCGCCGAAGAGGAAGGTGTTTTTGAAGAGAACGAAAGCGCCATTATCCGAAACCTGCTTGCCTTCAAATCGATACAGGCCAAGGATGTAATGACACCTTTCCCTGTGGTTGTCATGGAGGATGAAAACACGAGCCTCGCCGAGTTCTACGAAAAGAATAAAGACCTTCGGTTTTCACGGATTCCCATCTTTAAAGAAAAGACCCATAACATTACCGGTTTCGTATTAAAAGATGACATACTATATGAAATGGTGGAAGATCACGGTGAGCGAACATTGAAAGATTTAAAACGCGACATCTTTGTGGTGGATTCTGAAAAACCTGTTCCGGAGTTGTTCGAAGTATTCATAAAACAAAGAGCACATATCGCTCTGGTGGTAGATGAATTTGGAAACACCATTGGAATTGTCACTATGGAAGATATCATCGAGACCCTCCTTGGCCTGGAGATCATGGATGAGAGTGACGCTATTGAAGACATGCAGCTTCAGGCACGAAAGAACTGGGAACGACGTGCCAAGCGTATGGGAATTGAGATAACTCCAAAAGAAGACGAAGACTAATGGACGTTGCCTATATCAATACTGAAATGGGCCTTCTTGAAATCCAAGGCGATACTTCGGGTGTAGCTTCCGTCCTGTTTAAGGATACTGCATCTCCTTCCGAAGAAATACCGGAAACCCTCTTGCCCGCAGTTACGCAACTAAAAGAATATTTGAACGGTACCCGAAAGGAATTCGATTTGACACTTAACCCCGAAGGTACCGATTTTCAGAAGCGCGTCTGGAAGTTGCTTCAGGAAATTCCCTTTGGAAAGACCGTCACGTATCAGGAAATGGCCAACCGATTGGGAGATCCCCTGGTCATTCGTGCCGCCGCCTCAGCCAATGGAAAGAACCCGATTTCTATTATCATTCCCTGTCATCGGGTAATAGGCAGTGATGGTTCGCTTACTGGATATGCCGGTGGGTTACACAGAAAAAAGTGGTTGCTGGAACACGAAAGTCCGGTAAAACAAGGTTCTCTATTTTAAACAGTATGGTATGAGAAGATTGATCAAGTTCTTTAAATGGCTCATTGGAATCATCATTGCCCTGGTACTCCTGGCCTATGTTACCGATTACGAGTACATCATAAAAGGAGCTCGCGTGGTATACCTCACGGGACATACTACTGCCTTCATCGACGACCATGGATACTTTGTGAACGATACCATTCCAGCCAGCTCACAACCTCAGGCCTGGCCCATGCACACCGATTACAATTCGGCCACTCCCACCGAACGCCTGGCACGAACAAACGAATCCCTTGGTACGGTAGCATTCCTGATCATAAAAAACGACAGTATTTGGTTTGAGAACTATGCTGAAAATTATGGCCCAACTTCTCAAACAAATTCTTTTTCCATGGCAAAGAGTATCACCTCGGCCTTAATGGGAAAAGCGATCATGGAGGGGCATTTGTCCGGATTAGATCACAAAGTGGGCGATTTCTATGAGGAGTACAAGGGTTCAAATCTCACTGTGGGCGACCTTTCCTCCATGGCATCGGGATTGGATTGGAACGAATCCTATACAAGTCCTTTTGCGGTTACAGCCCGTGCGTACTACGACGATGACCTGGCGGAGACTATCTTAAATCAGAAGATCGTAGACACTCCGGGGGAGTCTTTTCGATATCTCAGCGGGAACACAGAACTACTGGGAATGGTGATCCAAAAGGCTACCGGTAAGCGATTGCCAGACTACCTTAAGGAGAGTTTTTGGGATCCCATGGGCTTTGAACAGCCTGCCCTGTGGCAACTGGACGATGACGAAAACCGCCTGGCAAAATCTTATTGTTGTATTGGCAGCAACGCGCGTGATTTTGCACGATTCGGGAAACTATATCAGAACCATGGCCAATGGAACGGACGGCAATTGCTGGATTCAACGTTTACTGCAAGATCTATTGTTCAGCGCTTTGAGGACAGTCCAGAATACGGCTACGGATTCTGGTTAAGTGATCATTTGGGGAAACACATCTTTGTGATGCGTGGCATCCTTGGGCAATATGTGATCAATATCCCGGAGGATGATCTTATCATTGTGAGGCTCGGCCATGCCATAGGCAATCGAACAGACAAACCTTTTTCGTCCGATTTTTATGTCTATGTCGAGGAGGCCTATGCGATGCTTTCGGGTTCCTAATTTTTTGTTATTTAACATTTCCTGAAGACCGGACGGGTAAAGTTTCTTCTTTCTTTATCCCGTAACTAATCACCATTTTCCATGTTTAAAACCATCCTCTATTCAACGCTATTTTTAGTATCCCTGGTGCTAAACGCACAATCCGATCCCACTAACCTCGACTTCGAAGAACACACCAATGGCGAATTCACCAACTGGTCAAGTTTTGGTGATGGCGTCCATACCATAAGCGTTGATAAAGCCAATGCGAGGAATGGGTCTGCCGCCCTCATAGCCTCTAAAGGAGACAATGGGTCCGGATTCAAAGCATTGAACTATTCCATCCCGGTTAATTTCGGTGGTAAGAAGGTAACTATCACCGGATATATTAAAACCGAAAACGTCACCGGTGGATGGGCCGGCCTTTGGTTACGCATCGATCCTAATCTGGGGTTCAACAATATGCGGAGAAAAGGAATTACAGGCACGACGGACTGGAAAAAATACAGCATAACACTCGATCTGGATTCTTCCCAGGCCGAAGACATCGTTTTTGGAGGTTTACTGGTAGGGTCCGGAAAAATGTGGCTGGACGATCTGAAAATAACAGTTGACGGAAAACCGATCAGTGAGGCCCCCGAAAAAGTCTTAAGTGCGGCGCAAAAGGACACTGAGTTCAATTCAGGGTCAGGAATCACAGTGGATAATCTTACCGATCAGAAGATCAAGAACCTCGATATTCTGGCCCGGGTATGGGGGTTTCTGAAATACCATCACCCCAAAGTAGCAACGGGTAATTACAATTGGGACTACGAACTTTTCCGAATCATCACTCCCGTGATGAATGCCGGGAATGATGCAGACAGGGATGAATTACTTGTAGATTGGATCAACTATTACTATGAAATCCCTCCCTGCAGCAATTGCAAGAAAACAGCCGAGGACGCCGTCATTAAACCGGATCACAAGTGGATTAAGGACGGGGAGCTTTCGGATGAGCTCCGGGACAAACTCATCTATGTATATGAAAACCGTTTCATCGGGAACAACTATTATGTTGAATATGCCAATCTCTCCGTTCGAAACCCCAAATTCAAGAACGAGATGTCTTATAAACAGTTCGACTACCCTGATGCTGGCTTTAGATTGTTAACCTTGTTTCGCTACTGGAACATGATCCAATATTATTTCCCATACAAGGATGTAACTGATAAGGATTGGAATGATGTGCTTTCGGAATACATCCCGCACTTCGTGAATTCGAAAGACGAACTGGAATATGAAATTGCGACGCTACAGCTTATACGTGAGATTGGAGACACCCATGCAAGCCTGCGGGGCGGAAACAAGATAAGTGAGTGGCGCGGCGTGAACTATCCTCCCGTACATCTTTCGTTTGTGGAAGACAAGCTCGTGGTCGTCGATTACTATAATCCGGAAATGAAGCAGGAGATCGGTTTGGAGATCGGGGACATTATCAAAAGCGTGAATGGTGTTCCAATAGAGGACTATGTTAAAAAGAACCTTCCATACTACACAGGATCAAACGAAACTGCGCAGAAGCTGGCCATGTCCAGAAATGTGCTTCGTTCCAACAACACCTCCGTTTCGATAACCTATGAAAGGGATGGAAAGTCTGCCTCTATGGAAATTCCCTTGTTCAACAGGAATGATCTCAACTATTACTACAACTATAAAGTCAATAAGGATGAGCCGGCCTACAAGTTCATCAAGGACAATATTGGATATGTCACCCTTGCCAACATAAAGGATCTTAAGGAGCCTTCTCAATTCATGAAGGAGTTTGAGAATACGGACGGACTTATCATTGACATTCGCAATTACCCGTCCAAATTTGTTGTTTTCGCCCTGGGCTCACAATTGGTCCCCAAGGGGGTTGACTTCGTGAAATTCACCGTTATGAATCCCGAGAATCCAGGGGAGTTTACCTTTACGCAACCCCTGTCCAACGGGAAAAAGAAGGCCGAAAAGGTCTACCAGGGAAAGGTAGTGATCCTTGTCAATGAGTTCAGCATTAGCCAATCTGAATACACCGCCATGGCCTTCCGGGCCGCTCCGGGAGCAGTTGTCATTGGAGGAAAAACTTCTGGAGCCGACGGCAACGTGTCTTCCTTCACATTACCTGCGGGGCTTAGCACTGCAATCTCCGGCATCGGGATTTACTATCCGGACGGTAGCCCTACACAGCGCATAGGCATTGTTCCTGATATTCCCATGGAGCCAACGATAGCCGGGATCAAAGCAGGGAAGGATGAACTTCTGGAAAAAGCCATAGAGGTCATTGAGCAGTCGCGCGACTAGTGCAGTTATTTTTGTAGTTTTATACTCCCGCCGTTAAACACTATGCTTAAAAGAATAAATCCGGAACACGTATTGTTCCTGGACATTGAAACCGTCCCTCAACATCCCGATTTTGAAGCACTCTCGGAGGAAGAACAGCAACTTTGGGAAGGTAAGACCAGTTATCAGCGCAAAGATGAATACACCCCTGCGGAGTTCTATGATCGCGCAGGCATCTGGGCAGAATTCGGGAAAGTTATCTGTATTTCGGTGGGGTATTTTGTGTTCAAAGGAGACATTCGAAATTTTCGGGTTACTTCTTTCCATGGAGAAGAGCAGTCCATCCTGAAAGAATTCAAAACCTTGCTCGAAACCCATTTCAGCAAACCTCATCATTTACTGTGCGCTCATAATGGAAAGGAGTTCGATTTTCCCTATTTGTGCAGAAGGATGATCATCCATGGGATTGACATTCCCTATAAGCTGGATCTCTTCGGAAAAAAGCCCTGGGAGGTACCACATCTCGATACCATGGAGCTATGGAAGTTTGGAGACTACAAACATTACACTTCGCTGAAACTTATGGCACAAGTCCTTGGTGTCCCGTCTCCCAAAGAGGATATTGACGGTAGTGATGTTCGAAACGTGTACTACGAGGAAAAGGACATAGACCGGATCATTACCTACTGCGAGAAAGATACGGTAACCGTAGCACAAATTTTCCTGCGGCTTCGCAACGAACCCCTACTGGTAGAAGACGAGATCCTTTCGGTATAAAAAACGCCCGGTCTCTCGACCGGGCGCAAATCATCAATAGCTAAACTTGCTTATT
>CAZTLE010000017.1:15386-32262 GCA_964614415.1 uncultured Aureitalea sp.
ATCATAGGCAATATCCCGATCAACCGGCTTACCTTCTCTAATAAATCGCTCAATGAAACGAGTTTCTCCGTCAGTAACTTCAAGCATATAAGTGCCGGAAGCCAATTTGCTAACGTCGATCGCATTCGTAAACGGACCGTCAGCAATTCGCTGACCTAACAAGTTGTAGATCACATAGCGTGTCGGACTTGCATTCAGAACGTCCACATTCAGGAAGTTCTCAGCGACCGGATTCGGATAGAGCTTAATGCCCGTTTCTGTTCCGGCATCCAACGTAGCATACGGAATGCTGCTGGACGTCGCATTGGTTCCACTTCCGATAACCACAATATAGTCTTCCACTTCACCCCACTGGAAGCTTTCGCACGGGGTAGGAATACCGTTGTACTTCATCGAAACACGCATTCTTGTAGGACCTGCTGAAGCTCCTCCGGGAACACCAAAGCTACCGCTTACGGATGTTGCCGTTGTCGCAGCTTGTGAGAATACCAATTCTCCGGCATCTCCAAAGTCACCGTCGCGGTTCCAATCTACCCATACGGCATAACCTTCGGCATATACCGTACCTGTCCAGGCCGGTGTAATGGTAATATTATTACTGGTCGAAAGATTGGTAGAAAGCGATGTATAGTCACCATATCCGCCTGGAGAGGCACCGGTGCTGTTGTCAATACTTCCGATTTGAACACGCTGAATGTATTCGTCGTTCGTGTTCTGTCCGTTGGAGGCACAGTATCCTGTTGGTGGGTTTCCGCCACCACCTCCTGAAGACGAGAAGTTGATATTATCGATAGCGATATCCGCCTGCCAGGTTGAGCCCGTAACACGGTTAAAACGCAACTGCACGGAACCTCCTAAGTAGGCTGCCATGTCGATATTCTCCGATAGCCATGCATTCCCCTGGTTTCCGGTCTTGTTCCAGATACTGGTCCAGGTGAATCCGTTATCCGTACTGGCCTCCAGATCAATACTTCCCATATCGGAAGCTCCAAACATATGGTAGCTGAACGAGAAGGTCGCTGAAGTTTCACCGCTAAGGTCAAAGCAAGGAGAGTTAATGATCGCCTGCTTGTTGGGGTATCCTGTTCCGTTACCAGAGGCTTCTACGTAGATGTAGAATGATCCGTCGGCTCCGGAAGAAGGCCCTGTATTGTTGGAAGGTGTTCCGTTGGAATCACGTGTCCAATCCAGATCATCTCCGGAAGCCTGTGTCCAGTCGCCCAGTGAGCTTTCATAGCTTTCGCTATATGGAATGGCTACTCCGCCCGAGCAGCTTCCTCCACCGCCGCCACCGGAAGTAGAAAGGCCAACGTTGTCTATGGCAATATCTGCCTGCCATGTTGATCCTGTTGTCCGGTTAAATCGCAGTTGTACACTTCCACCAAGGTACGCCGAGAGGTTCACCGAGGCACTTAGCCAACTGTTACCCTGGTTTCCTGTTTGACTCCAAAGCGTACTCCAGGTGCTACCTCCATCACTACTGGCTTCAAGCAGGAAGGTTCCCATATCGGCCGCTCCGAACATATGATAGTCGAAACTAAAAGTAGCAGCGGTTTCGCCACTCAAATCGAAACATGGTGAGTTGAAAATAGCTTGTTTGTTCGGATATCCGGTTCCGTTTCCGGAAGCCTCTACATACATATAGAAACTGCCGTCCGATCCGGAAGAAGGCCCTGTATTATTGGAAGGTGTTCCGTTGGAATCACGTGTCCAATCCAGGTCATCTCCGGATGCCTGGGTCCAGGCCCCGATCGAGCTTTCAAAACTCTCGGAATACGGATAGGAAGCAATTCCTCCGGTACAGCCGCCTCCACCGCCTCCGCCGGTGGTTGTTACATTCACGGTATTACTAAACCCGGACGTATTTCCAGCCGCATCCCTCGCCTGAACGCGGAATGAATAGGCCGTGTTGGCCGTTAGTCCAGTGACCTGAGCCGTAGTTCCGGTGACTGTTCCCAGGTTGCTCGCTCCCTGGTAAACATCATATCCTGTTACCCCTACATTGTCGGTAGAAGCCGTCCATGAAAGATCAACCGTAGTATCGGTCACGTTGGAAGCTGCCAGGTTGGTAGGATCTGTTGGCGGCTGCGTATCTCCACCACCACCTGTGGTGACTCCTGTTACGATAAGTGTATAGTTTTGACTTCCGCTACTTAGAGAGCCTTTGTGGGTTACGGTAATCGTATAAGATCCGGAAGCACCATTTACGTCCACTCTTTCAAAAGGATCAACAATATTATCTCCCGTTCCGTTGGTTGTAATCGAAGTCAAACGATATGGAGAGAAGGTAGAACTATTCTGAGTTACTCTAATGTCCAGGTCATTCACCAGACGTGGTGTAGGTGAGTTCAACTGAGTCGTAGCGACTCCGGCTGGATCTGTCCATGAGATGGAAGCCAACAGGTCGTTTACACCGTCGGACTGTACCACTATCTGATAGGACTGTCCCTGTGACAGGGTAAGTTCTTCGATACGTGATCCGCTACCGTCGGCAGTGATCGTTTCAGCGGCTCTCTTACCGTTAAGGAGACCCCATCCATACACAACATCGGGACCGGAAGGTCCGGCATCATCGGCTGTGTGCAATGCTAATCCTTTGAGGGTTGCAGCACGCATAAAGTTTCCGTTGATGTTATTGTAATGCTGTTGAAGAAGCAATAATGTCCCCATTACATTGGGAGAGGCCATTGAAGTTCCTGAAATCGTCCCATAAGCAGTATTCGAATTGTGATAGGTAGAGGTCAGTGAGGTACCATTACCTGTGATGTCCGGCTTGATCCGAAGATCATCTGTTGGACCTTCGCTACTTCCGCTGTTAATTGTAACGCTTATCAGGTTTCCTTGTCCGTCGATGTTAGCGTCTTGTGCATTCGCCACCACCATGTTGTTCTTGGAAGTGGAATGTCCGGTTAGCTTGTCATAGGCGGAATTTCCATTGAGGGGTGAACCATTGTAGTTCGTGTTTCCGTCATTACCGGCCGCCACGACCATAAGATAGAAGGGCGCATTGTACATGACGTTGTCCCAATCACGGGATTCGCCAATATAGGCTCCGAAATAATAGTCGGGAACCAGGTCCGATCGGAATCCGTAGCTGTGATTGGACAACAACATTCCATTACCGGCAGCTGTAGTCGCCTCGGCCAGGTCATTATTCCACATGTATCCGCGCGCCTGAGCTTGCCATGCCATTCCTTTGGCATTGGCCTGCACTCCAGTCGCCATAATGGTTCCTGTTACGTGGGCCGCGTGAAAATGGAGTTGTGTCCCACCTTCAGATCCGGTATCCATAAGAGTTACCCGGTTATTCCCTCCGGGGCCATCGTATTCCTGGTGGGTGACACGGGCATGTCCTCCATCCCAGACATAGGCGATCATACCCTGTCCGTCCAGGCTTAAGCCCAGGCCACCTCCACTGTTGAGGTAATTGGCTCGGGTGGAGATCGCAGCATTTACGTTATAAGTTTGATAGTAGATAGGCGTTCCGTCATCTTCGAAACGTTGCAACTCGGCAATACTACCGTCCTGAAGTTCCAGGCGTACGGCAAGGCCAAGTTGTTGCGCACGTTGAAACACTTCTTGTTTTTGGATTGCGTTGCGCTGATTGAAGTCCTGCTCAAGGCGATCGAGCTCGCCAAGATTTGAGGCATTCATGATGATCTGTCGTTCGGCCGGGGTTTGTCCCATGACCAAACCGCCCATTAGAAATAGGCAAAAGGAGATCAGCCCTTTAAAAGAGATAATTGATGGTTTCATTGTAAACTGTTGATTAATTAAGTTAAACTTCGATAAACCAGGTTAATCGGGGAAGTCTTCGGGGATAGGGTCAGTAAATCAGTAGAATTCAGTAAAATTGAATTGAGAGAAAAAACGGCAGTTTATTCATAATTAGATGGATATATGTTAGAAATCGTGCATTTTTTTGAATTTATTTCAACTAAATAACACTTTTTTTGAAAAAAATCAAATTTTATTCGATAAACGGTTTAAGATTTTATTAACAATTCTTTTCTTACGTATCAAAAAATATTCGCCCACCCCTGTAACCATGGGCATATGTGCGGACTGACACTAAATTCGATTATCTTTGACTCATGCCAGACCATTCACTTCTCAATATTCAAAACCTGAGTATTTCGTTCGGAAATCGAAAATCATGGCAACAGGTCGTTAGTGATGTTTCCTTCGATATTGATTCGAATGAGGTCGTGGGCCTTGTAGGCGAATCGGGTTCGGGGAAATCGGTCACCTCTATGGCCATCATGGGTTTGCTTCCCAGAAAAACAGCCCGGGTTTCAGGTGAAATTCTGTTTGAGGACACCGTTCTTTCCGATCTTTCGGAAAAAGAATTCAGAAAAATCCGCGGAAAGGATATTGCGATGATCTTCCAGGAGCCTATGAGTGCCTTAAATCCGTCACTGAAATGTGGAAATCAGGTAGCCGAAATTATGCGCCTGCATCTAGGAATATCCTCTTCAGAAGCAAAAAAAGAGACGATATCCCTGTTCCGAAAGGTAAAACTTCCAAGACCCCAGAGCATCTATGATAGTTATCCACATCAACTAAGTGGCGGACAAATGCAGCGGGTCATGATCGCTATGGCCATTGCCTGTAAGCCCAAGCTACTTATTGCGGACGAGCCAACTACCGCATTGGACGTAACCGTACAAAAGGAGATCCTTTCCCTGTTAAAAGAACTACAGCAGGAAACAAAAATGAGCTTGCTGTTCATTTCACACGATCTGAGTCTGGTATCGGAAATAGCGGATCGCGTAATCGTAATGTATCGGGGGGAAATGGTGGAATCGGGACAGGTCCATCAGGTATTTACCGTACCGCGGGAAGAATATACCAAAGCACTACTGAATTCAAGACCTACCTTAGACAAGCGCCTGGAACGATTACCCACCATTGCTTCCCTGGCCGACAACAGTTTTTCTGCTCGTGAAATCACTCCGAAGCAACGCGCCCGAAAGCATAAGGAACTCTATACAAAATCACCCCTGCTCACTGTTCAAAACCTCGAGAAAACGTATTACTCCAATGCTGGTATGTTCCGGCCCAAGCAGGAAGTAAAAGCGGTTAATGATGTCACATTTTCCGTATTTGAAGGAGAGACCCTGGGATTGGTAGGTGAATCGGGCTGCGGAAAATCGACCCTGGGGAAGACGTTGCTTCAGCTTGAAAAAGCAACTGCGGGTCGCATTCTATATAAAGGCAAGGACATAACCACCTTGAATCCGAAAGAGATAAGACAACTTCGAAAGGAAATCCAACTCATTTTTCAGGATCCCTATTCGTCGTTAAATCCGAGATTGCTCATCGGAGAAGCTCTGGCCGAACCTATGAAAGTTCACGGGATTGAAACCAACCCGAAAAAACGCAAGGAAAGAGCCATGAATCTCCTGGAGCGGGTAGGTTTGGATACTTCGTTCTATTATCGCTATCCCCATGAATTATCCGGAGGGCAACGTCAACGGGTGGGTATTGCCCGCACCGTAGCTATGAATCCTAAACTGATCATTTGTGACGAATCGGTTTCCGCCCTGGATATTTCCGTTCAGGCCCAGGTCCTGAATCTGCTGAATGAGCTAAAGGAATCGTTTGGATTCACCTATATCTTCATTTCACACGACCTGGCTGTTGTGAAATACATGGCAGATCAGCTATTGGTTATGAATGCCGGAAAGATAGAAGAACTGGGTGATGCCGATGAGATCTACGCCAATCCCACAACCGAATACACCCAGGCGCTTATAGATGCCATTCCGAAGGGGTTGTAGTCTTAGTTTTCTGATATTGCAATGAGAGATCCCTCGCTTCGCTCCAAGGTATTGTTGTTTTGAGATCCCTCGCGTTGCTCGGGATTAATTCAACTAAAAACAGGAGCATTGCTCCCGTTAAGTTTCATTAAAAAAAAGACCCGTTCTAACCTCACAAAGAACGGGTCCGCACCTTTATCTGAATCGTCGCAGATTTGGGTTAAAACACTCTGAAAAAATTTACATTAACAAAAAGACCTTTTTTGCTACGTACAATACATTCCTTAGTAACTGTATGGTATTTTCAAAGAATGCTATTACACTTCGCATAGTAGGTTTGTTTGGGGAGTACTAATATGAAAAAGTTTTGTTTAAAAAAACGATTAAAGACATAATTATTCGATGAAATGCGGTTTTTTTTAACATTTAGAACATAATAAGGGTGTTTTTCGTGTTTAAAGGGCATAAAAAATCCCGCGATGGATTCGCGGGATTGATATGACAGAGTCAAAGTCTATAATGTCATTTCCGGTATTTCCCCTTCCACAACGAGCTCGCCCTCGGTAGCATTTTGGATGTCTTCCACACTTACCCCCGGAGCGCGTTCCAAAAGGTGGAACTTGCCGTCGCGTATTTCCAGCACGGCCAGGTTGGTCACAATTTTCTTCACACACCTAACACCCGTAAGAGGCAATGCGCATTCCTTAAGTAGCTTGGAAGCACCTGCTTTGTTGGTATGCATCATAGCGACAATAATGTTATCCGCCGAAGCCACCAGATCCATAGCACCTCCCATTCCTTTTACCATCTTTCCCGGGATCTTCCAGTTGGCAATATCGCCGTTCTGTGCCACTTCCATAGCCCCGAGAATAGTAAGGTCCACATGCTGACCACGGATCATCGAAAAGCTCGTAGCCGAATCGAAGAACGATCCTCCCGGTAGCACGGTAATAGTTTGCTTCCCTGCATTGATCAAATCGGGGTCTTCCTCACCTTCAAACGGAAAAGGGCCCATGCCGAGCACACCATTCTCACTTTGGAATTCTACTTCAATGTCATTTCTAACGAAGTTCGCTACCAGGGTCGGGATTCCAATACCCAGGTTTACGTAATAGCCGTCTTTTACTTCCCTCGCAATCCGCTGTGCTATTTGGTTCTTATCTAACATGTCGCTACTTGTCTAATTTGAAGATTTATCAATTGATCGATTAACTTTTCTTCGATGTTGAGATAATCTTACTTATAACTTTTATTATTGATCTAAGTTCGGTTAGTATGCTTTCAGGAGGATTCGGATAAAAGATTGAATCTCTACAAAGCATTAACCAATATTCCAGTTCGTCTGCTTCCTTGGCCGAAATCTTGAACTTATGAATGAAATCTCGCTTACTCTCGGCATTTTGTGCTTCCCTGATATTCGCTCCAATTGACGTTCCGCTTCTAAATATCTGGGAGGCCATATCAAATCTATTTAACGCCCTAATACTTTCCGAATATTCTATTATGCGCAGCGAAAAACAGAATGTCATCTCCACAATCATATTCGGCCTGTCGTTTCTCATTTTTCATCATAAGGCGGCATTTTCAAATTGTAAAATCTAATTAATCGCGCTTACGTACGGTTCGTTGCTCAATGCGCTTCTCATACTTCGCCCCTTGAAAGATGCGCTTCACGAAAATCCCTGGCACATGTATCTCATTTGGGTTCAGACTTCCAACAGGCAGTAACTCCTCTACCTCGGCCACCGTGATCTTCGCAGCACCGGCCATATTCGCATTGAAGTTTCTGGCCGATCCCTTGAATACCAGGTTTCCTGCCGTATCACCCTTCCAGGCTTTTACGAACGCAAAGTCGGCCTCAAAGGCGCGTTCCATGATATGCCATTTGCCGTTGAATTCCCGGGCTTCTTTTCCCTCGGCAACCTCGGTTCCATAGCCCGCCGGAGTGTAGAAAGCAGGAATCCCGCTTTGCGCGGCCCGACATCTTGCCGCCAATGTTCCCTGAGGGATGAGTTCCACCTCCAGTTCTCCGCTCAGCATCTGCCGTTCGAACTCTGCATTCTCACCAACATAGGACGAAACCATTTTCCGAATCTGTCGTTGTTGTAACAAGAGGCCCAAACCGAAATCATCAACACCGGCATTGTTGGAAATACAGGTAACATCCCTTACGTTACGGCGTACCAGTTCTGCGATACAATTCTCCGGTATTCCGCTAAGGCCAAAGCCTCCCAACATAAAGGTCATCCCGTCGGCGACCCCTTCGCAAGCCTCCTGAACGTTGGCCACAGTCTTATTGATCATAGTCCTTTAAATTTGATTAAAGTTACTGAAATTTGGACGTTAAAAAAACCTGCTGAAGCATATTGTCCAACAGGTTTGTATGTATTTCTTTTTCAGTTGAAATCAGGTCGATTCCTATAAATCGAACTCATCCGGAATTTCGCCGTCATCCCGGTTTTCTTCTTTCCATTTGGAGCAATCGGTCTCAATGGAAATCTTCTCAGGTTTTCTAAAATTACCGGTAGAAACATCAAGGTCTTCGTCCGCATAGCACTTCTTCATATACATTGCCCAAATGGGTAGCGCCATAGTGGCTCCCTGTCCATAGGCCGTGGTGGGGAAGTGTACCGCCCGGTCTTCACCCCCTACCCAGACACCTGTGACAAGGTTGGGAACCATTCCCATGAACCATCCGTCACTGTTGTTCTGTGTGGTACCGGTCTTGCCGGCAATAGGGTTTTCAAAAGCATACGGATACCCGGTAACGGCATTCTTGTAAAGTGAGTTTGCAGACGCCCAGGTGTGACGCAATCGAGTACCCGATCCACCCTGAGTAACACCTTGCATAAGGCTTACGGTCACAAATGCAGTTTCGCTGCTGATCACATCCTTCGTCTCAGGTACATTTACGTATAGTACCGTCCCGTTCTTGTCTTCAATTCGTTCAATCATCGTAGGTTTCACATACACTCCTTCGTTCGCAAATGTGCCATAGGCACCTACCATCTCATATAAAGACACATCTGGAGTTCCCAGCGCAATAGACGGCACTTCAGGAATCTCATCATCATCAACATCCATCTTCTGCACCAATTCGATAACAGGAGAAGGGCCTACGCGATCAATTAGTCGCGCTGTAATCGTATTTACGGATTTGGCCAATGCCTCTCTAAGGGAAAGCAATCCCCCATAATTTCCATCGGAGTTCTTGGGGCACCATTCTTTCATATTGCCGTGTTTCCCCGCAGGAATACAATAAGGCGTATTCGGCAGAGTATCACACGGAGACATATGCATCTGATCAATAGCCGTAGCATACACAAAAGGCTTGAATGTTGACCCAATCTGACGCTTACCGGTCTTAACCATATCGTACTTAAAGTGCTTGTAATTAGCTCCTCCTACCCAGGCCTTTACCGCTCCGGTTTGCGGAGCCATCGAAAGCAGGGACGACCTTAGGAAATGCTTGTAGTAGCGTATGGAATCCATCGGTGTCATGAGCGTATCAATGTCTCCCTGCCAGGAGAAAATGCGCATTTGGGTTTTCGTATTGAAGCTCTCAATAATTTCTTTTTCACTTTTTCCGGCTTTCTTCATCTCCCTCCAGCGGTCACTGCGCTTCATGGCTGAATTAATGATCGTCTCGATCTCTGTTTCGGTGATATCCCTGAAAGGCGCCGTTTTATTTTTCTCGTTCTGCCGATCGAATTCTTTCTGAAGATTCTCCATGTGCGCTGTAACGGCTTCTTCGGCATACTCCTGCATTTTCGAATCGATGGTTGTGTATATCTTAAGTCCGTCACGGTAAATATTATACTCGCTACCGTCACTCTTAGGGTTCTCGTCGATCCATTCTTCCATGAAAGCCCGTACGTACTCCCTGAAATAGGTCGCAATACCTTCATCATGTCCCTGCGGTGTATATTGTATGCCCAGTGGCAGCGCCTGTAGTGAATCTTTGACTTCCGTAGTGATAAAATCGTACTTGGCCATTTGCGCCAGGACCACATTACGGCGATTGGTAACACCTTCGGGGTTGCGTAGTGGATTGTACAGCGAAGAGTTCTTAAACATCCCTACCAAAACAGCAGACTCTGCCGTGGTCAATTGAGATGGTGGCTTATCGAAATAGATATTGGCTGCCGATTCGATCCCAACCGCCTGATTCAGGAAGTCGTATTCGTTAAAATACATGGTGATAATCTCCTCTTTCGTATAGCGGCGTTCCAGGCGGGTAGCAATCACCCATTCTTTGATCTTTTGAATTCCCCGTTGTAGTTTGTTCCGGGATACTTTTTCAGTAAAAAACAACTTGGCCAACTGCTGACTAATGGTACTCGCACCACCTTTAGACCCCAGATACACAAATGCCCTAACAGTCCCCTTTGCATCTATTCCGGAATGATCGTAGAATCGAACATCTTCGGTAGCGATTAGTGCGTTCACCAGATGATCCGGAAGCTCCTCGAATTGAACCGGTGTACGGTTCTCTTTATAGAATTTTCCAAGCGTATTTCCGTCAGAAGAAATAATTTCCGTTGCCAGATTCTTCTCCGGATTCTCCAGGCTGGTTTCATCGGGTAGTTTTCCGAAAATACCCCAGGAAGCTAACAGAAAAACAAGGAGCAGGAGCAATAACCCTCCTCCGAATATTTTCCAGAATGTCTTAATGTGTTTTCTAACAGGATCCTTCTGTTTCTTTTTTGCCTTTGTTGCCATAGCTGCTAGTTATTACCGGCTTCCTCGATACTATACCCTACATCGGTGATGCCTTCCAATTGGCTAACGCCTTCAACATCACCGTTATTGCGCACTGCGTGTCCAATCTTGATCACATAATTGCCTTCCTCGAAAAAGCCTACATTCTCCCTATACCAAAGCTTGTTATCCTTTACACTACCAATTCCCGTGCCTATCCATGTTCCGTCTGGATTTGCCATGCGATATTCGAGAGTATCCGTGATGGTTTTCCCATGTGGGAACTCCATAGACACTATTAAGAATAAGTTGTTAAACCTGTAGTCGTTGGTATTCCGAATGTTAATGAACATATCGTATTTCTGCAGGGTGTCCATTTCAGGTAAGGTGAACTCGATGAGCTCATCTTTGTCCCACGCTCCAGGCAAGGACACAGTATCGCTCATCACCACTCCCGAATTACAGGCCGTAAGCAGTATTCCCAGGATAAAAAGGGGGATGATTTTACGCATTCCTTCCTGAATTGCGATTTTTATTTCGACTTCTCTTGCGATTCCGTTTCTTGTTTCTTCGCTTCTTGGGTCTGTCAAACCGGGTGAGACTATCCTGACCTACGACATTGTTAAAAAGCTTGTTGTCTGAAATAGGCACATCTTCAATGTACTCTTCCAAACTCATCACTTTCTTTCCCTTGCGATTTAGTTCTACAATTTCGTTTACGCGTTCAGCCGTAAGTTGGTGCCAGTTCATTCCCTCCTTTTCGTAGGCGTACCAAAGCAATCCTTTGAAAATATCGATCTTCTGGCAGGAAGCCGTTCCTTTTTCAGTCTGCAGCTTAACGTCAGATTTAGGGAATTCTTCAAGTGCCTCCAGATAGGTGTCCAGTTCGTAGTTAAGGCAACACTTTAGTTTACCACATTGACCGGCCAGTTTTAACGGGTTGAGAGAAAGTTGCTGGTATCGGGCGGCAGCCGTATTCACCGAACGGAAGTCGGTCAACCAGGTCGAACAGCACAATTCTCTTCCGCAAGAGCCTATTCCGCCTAAGCGGGCCGCTTCCTGTCTGAAACCAACCTGTTTCATTTCTATGCGGGTGTTGAAGGCTCTCGCCAGGTCCTTTATGAGTTGACGAAAGTCAACGCGCTCATCGGCTGTATAATAAAAGATGGCCTTGGAGCCATCGCCCTGATATTCAACATCCGATATTTTCATTTCCAGGCCTAATGCCATCGCAATCTCGCGAGAGCGCTTTTGAGTGCTCTCTTCTTTACCGCGCATTTTTTGCCAGGTATCGATGTCCTTTTGGGTCGCTTTCCGATATATTTTGGGAAGGGCTTCCAGATTCTCTATGTCCTGCTTTTTCTTCTGCATCTGCACCCGTACCAGTTCTCCTGTGAGGGTGACGATTCCGATATCATGACCCGGGGAAGACTCGGTCGCAACTACATCGCCCATACTAATGGCAAGCTTATCTGGATTGCGGTAAAAGTGCTTTCTTCCGTTCTTAAAGCGAACTTCCAAAGCATTGAAGGGTTCCACATCTCCGGGAAGTGACATGTTGGAAAGCCAATCGAATACCGTTAGTTTGTTACAACCATCAGAACCACAGGTTCCATTGTTCCTGCATCCCTTTGGCTGTCCATTGGTACCCGAGGTACAGCTGGCACAGCCCATATCGTATCTTATATATAGCTCTTTTCCAGGGAAAAGAGACGAAGATTAAACATAATTCTCAATTGAGTAAAAATAGTAATATTCACCCAATCTACTGCTTGAATTTCAGTTTTTCTGAACGCCCTTTCTTAAAGATCTTATTGCTATTCGGGATTCCTTTGCGGAGTTTCTTTTGTTCCTCGTACGGGAGTTGAACGATCTCCTTGCACTCCGTGGAACAGCAATTCTCATGAGCTTTAGCGCATGCGTCACACTGGATGAACAACAAGTGGCAGGCCTCATTCGCACAATTCACATGGGTGTCGCAGGGAGCTCCACACTGATGGCATTGCGAGATAATGTCTTCGCTAATTCGCTCACCACGCCGGTGATCGAACACAAAGTTCTTTCCTATGAATTTGTTCTCCAGGCCTTTGGCTTTGACCTGACGGGTATATTCGATGATCCCACCCTCCAACTGGAACACATTCTTAAAACCTTTGTGCTTGTAATAGGCACTCGCCTTCTCACAGCGAATCCCTCCGGTGCAGTACATGACCAGATTCTTGTCTTCTTTATGCTCCTTGAGATCCTCCTCGATAATAGGCAAGGAATCGCGAAAGGTATCCACGTCCGGAGTGATAGCGCCCTTAAAGTGACCGATCTCGCTCTCGTAATGATTTCGCATATCCACGAGAATAGTATCGGGATCATCGATGAGTTCATTAAAGCGGTTTGCGTTCACATGAACCCCTTTGTCGGTCACATCAAACGTATCATCGTCCAGGCCGTCTGCGACTATTTTCTTTCGCACTTTTACTTTTAGTTTCAAAAAGGACTTGAGATCGTGTTCTACGGCAATGTTCAAACGTACGTCCTTCAGAAAATAAATCCCGTCCAGGAACTCTTTGAATTCATGGAATCGCTTTGCAGGCACCGATAATTGTCCGTTGATCCCTTCATGGGCAACATAGATCCTTCCCAGGACTTCCATTCCGTCCCAGGCGATGAACAAATGATTTCGAAATAAATGAGGATTCCCGATGTGGGCGTATTGATAAAACGAAAGGGTAAGCCGTTCCTCTCCGGCCTCTTCCAACAGAGCTTCCCTTTCTTTTGCACTTAGTGTATTGTACAGTTGCATGCTATACTAATTTTTCGTGTAAAAGAATGATTTTGCGAAGGTTCGCGAGGCAAAAGTACACTTTTACCGCATGTTAACAAAAAACGAAATCAGGACCTTTTAGGTATTGGTCTACCCATAAAGAAATAGTACCTTAGCCTCTCTAGTTTTCACATAAATTGTATAGATCCATGAGCAACGAAAAAGAGGCAAAGCTGAAAGCGTTAAAACTCACTCTCGATAAATTAGATAAGACCTACGGAAAGGGTACCGTAATGAAAATGGGAGACTCCTCCGTGGAAGAAGTTGAAGTTATTTCTACGGGTTCTTTGGGGCTTGATCTGGCCCTCGGCGTAGGAGGTTATCCCAAAGGCCGAATTGTAGAGATCTACGGTCCTGAGTCGTCGGGTAAAACGACACTCACCCTGCATGCGATTGCCGAATCTCAGCGCAGTGGCGGTATTGCGGCATTCATTGATGCCGAACATGCTTTTGACCGCTATTATGCCGAGAAACTTGGTGTAGACATTGAAAACCTCATTATCTCTCAACCCGATAACGGGGAGCAAGCTCTGGAGATCGCCGATAATCTTATTCGCAGTGGAGCCATTGATATCATTATTATCGATTCCGTTGCGGCACTTACCCCCAAGAGTGAGATCGAAGGAGAAATGGGTGATTCCAAAATGGGGCTTCACGCCCGATTGATGTCCCAGGCCCTTCGAAAGTTGACGGCTTCCATTAGCAAGACCAATTGCACCGTAATCTTCATCAACCAGTTGCGGGAGAAGATCGGTGTTATGTTTGGAAACCCCGAAACTACCACAGGTGGAAACGCCCTTAAATTCTATTGCTCGGTGCGTTTGGACATTCGTCGTTCCACACAAATAAAGGATAGCAACGGTGCCGTTCAGGGGAATAAGACCCGGGTGAAGATCGTAAAGAACAAAGTGGCCCCACCCTTTAGAACTGCCGAATTTGACATCATGTATGGTACCGGTATATCAAAGGTAGGAGAGATCATCGATCTGGGAGTTGACTACGAGATCATCAAGAAAAGTGGTTCCTGGTTTAGCTACGATGATACAAAGTTGGGGCAAGGGCGCGATGCAGTAAAAACCCTCCTGTTGGACAATCCGGAACTCATGGAGGAACTAGAAGAAAAGATCAAAGAAGCTATTGCGTTAGTAAACGCTTGATTTTTTAACCCTCCACGCAACCCTTTTACACTTTCGGTATCTACTTCACAGTAGAAACCCTGGTTATTATGGTTGCACGTATGCCTGTTTCATTCGCCATCATAGTTCATTGGCGTGACAGACAACAGGCAGACCGTTACAACAAAAGGTAATAATTCAAGGTGCTGCAGTTGACTTTAGATGAGCTCATCATAAAATGTAAGAAGCAGGATGCTAAGGCGCAGGAATCATTGTACAAGTTATATTCGGGTACTTTGTTTTCTATTTGTCTGAAGTATTCCCCCAATTATGCGGAAGCTGAAGATAACCTCCAGGATGCATTTCTTACCATTTTTAAGCGAATCGAACAGTACAAGGGCACAGGTTCTTTTGAAGGCTGGATAAAACGGATCACGGTGAATACCGCGCTTCAAAAATATCGGAAACAAAAAGTATTCGATATTACCGATGAAGCTCAGATCGAAGAGGAGGATGTGGTGATCGAAGACAATAATGTCCCTCTGGATTTTTTACTAAAGATCATCCAGGAACTCCCCGACAGATACCGTCTCGTATTTAATATGTACGTGATGGACGGGTATTCTCACAAGGAGATCGCCAAATTGCTGAATATTTCCGACGGCACCTCCAAATCCAACCTCGCCAGAGCCAGAATGATATTGAGAACGAAGATTGATGATTTTAATGCGCATCAAGCGTAAGGGCTGACATGAAGGACAAAAAGCACATAGACGAGCTTTTCAGGAAGCGCTTCCAGGGCCATGCCCCTACCCCCTCTCCCGAGGTGTGGAAGGGTATTGAAGCCAGGCTGAAGAAGGAGGAAGACCGTAAGGTCGTTCCACTTTGGTTGCGTTGGAGCGGCGTTGCTGCAGTTCTTATTCTACTATTGTTGGCCGGAAACTTTGTCTTCGATCCATTTGGAACTCCTCAGGACAATACGACTATCACTGATACCACAGAAGATTCAAAAGATTCAAAAACCGATACAGATAAAACCGTCATCGATGAAAATACCGTTAGTGACGATACCGATATTGCTTCTGAAGAGGATTTGAACACAAATTCGGATGCTACGGAGAAATCGCCGGATGAAGAAGGCGTTAAGCCAGCGGGAGAAGGACAGTTCAAAACCCCGGAAACTATTCGTGATGCCGTTGCTAACGAATCTGTTGAAGACAAGAAAGTAAAGGAAAAAGATCGCGATTCCCGAATTAAGAAAGATGTCGTTGAATCCATTGGGGTAACAGATACGGATGCCGCCGTTACGACCGAAAAGGATGCTTCAAACAAGATTAAAAATACAACGGAGGCTAAGGACATTAAGGATAATCCGGTTCTAAAGGATGATACGACAAACAAGGTCATCAATACGGAAACGGATACCGGTGTTGCGAATACAAAGGTGGATGACACGGATGTAAAAAAGGATAACCCCGATAATCTTATCAGGAAAGATGTAGATATTATCGATTCTGACACACCTGTCGTTACGGCCGTTGAAAAGGACGATACGGCAAAAGAAGAAGATACTACTCAAAAAGAAGAAGATGCCGAGGCCGATAAGCCTTCCCTGATCGGTGTGATCAACGAAAAAAATACGGAAGAGGCCATCACAAAAAGGGATACTCCGGACCGACGCTGGGAAGTTACGCCTAATGTAGGTCCTGTATACTATGATTCCTTTGGAAGCGGATCTTCTATCGATCCGATGTTTTCCGATAACCCGCAAAACAGTGATATCAACATCAGCTATGGTGTTGCTGTGAGCTACAATATTACGGATCGCTTTAGTGTTCGTTCCGGAATTAACAACGTCCGTCTGAGTTACAGTACCGGTGGTATAGAACTTGTGGATAACGCCCCGGTAGGAATAGCGTTGCGCAGTGTTGACTACGGCAACCAACAAAACGTTACCACGGCCTATGATCGCGGTACACTGGCTTCGGCTGCAGAAAATGGCCCGTTTGGAGGGCTTCAACCAAAATCCGGTGGCGGTAATCCCGAGATAAATCAGCGTATCAATTATTTCGAGGTGCCACTCGAGGTTCGTTACGCCATCCTGGACAGTCGTTTCGGGATTAATATGATCGGTGGATTTAGCACCCTGTTCCTGGGCAGTAATGAGATATCGGTAAGTGACGGCAGTTTCAGAAGTACGTTGGGAGAAGCCAATAACCTGAATTCGGTGAGTTTCGCTACGAATATCGGTTTTGGTTTCGACTACAAAATATCAAGAAGTTTGAGGTTCAATGTTGAACCTATTTTCAAATATCAGTTAAATCCGTATACAGACCCCTCAGTAAATTTCAGACCTTACTATTTAGGAGTCTATAGCGGACTAAGTTTTAAGTTTTAGGTTAGTTTTTTAGTTGGTTAGGTTTGGATTACCCAAACAATGATGAAAAGAACCACCCATCGCCATTGGGTGGTTTTTTTAT
>CAZTLE010000018.1:0-9701 GCA_964614415.1 uncultured Aureitalea sp.
TCGATGTATCGCAACTATCCACTGGAACGTACCTCGTACAGATCCAGGGAGAGACTGGTCAAACTGTAAAACGATTGATCAAAGAGTAATTTATCCTCATAGATTCTCTACTCAAACCCTCCTTCGCGTGAAGCTTCGGAGGGTTTTTTATTGGTCAAAAGAAAAAACTAACAAAATAATGGGCGGGCAACTATCTAAGATATTGATAATTAAGGATGTAGGAAATTACTTTCTAATTGTGTAAAACAAGTCTGCCCAGGAAGGTTAATTTCTTGTTAAAATTCTTATATATTTGTCGCCAACAAACACTAACCTAACTTAGTATGTGATTCCCCATTCCTCTCTTACTTAAGAGTTTTCGGAGTTACTTGCTATTCCTGTTAGTGTCACACGTTTCTTTATTTCGGTAATGCGCGGTGCTCGTTCCGTGGGCGTTACAGTGAATGAGTGGTTGCATTTCGATGAAAGGAACTTGTGAAGGCCTTCTTGATTGCAAGGATCATTAAAATCACGAGCAAGACTAACTCCAAGAAGCCTTACTATATGGTTGCCAAACCATAACCGACCCGCCGGTTTTTCGGCGGGTTTTTTTGTCGTACTTCCTTATCAATTATTCTCTTCAAAAAATTTACGTGTTTTTACGGATAGTATTCGGAAGCTTCATCCAATACCTTGCAAATCAATTCATTGATTATTTCAAGAATTAAATCTATTAGTAACCTTAAAAACCAATAATTATGGAACCTTTTATAGGAGAAATTATCATGTTTGGGGGCAATTTTGCTCCAAGAGGTTGGGCACTATGTGATGGCACATTGCTATCCATTTCCCAAAACCAAGCCTTATTTTCAATCTTAGGAACTACTTACGGTGGTGACGGACGAACTACGTTTGCCTTACCGGATCTTAGAGGTCGCGTATCGATTCACCCGGGAAGCGGTCCAGGTCTTACAACCCGTCGTTTGGGAGAAAAAGGAGGATCTGAAACTAATACACTTACCACAGCACAACTACCGTCTCACAACCACGGTGTTGCTGTTGACGTAAGCGGTACAAATGGTGAAGAAGCTGGAGCCAATGGTAATGTACTGGCCAGTCTTACCAACGCCTATAACGAAGACGCCACTTCGGGCCAGACTCTAGGTGGAGTAAAAGAAAGCAATGTAGGTGGTGGACAGTCTGTAAACAATATGGAGCCATTCCTATGTGTTAATTATATAATTGCACTGCAGGGTACTTACCCAAGCAGAAACTAATACTTTTGCCTCTCAAGGCAAATTTGATTTGTTTTCACAAAGGACCTGTGTTTCACAGGTCTTTTTATTTATCACAGGCTTCCCTGGAGAACTCGATACGCAAACCGGGATGATTGCCTAATACATAGCGAGTGTGCAATCCGTTCAGATCGTATCCGGCATGATCGAGGTCGGCAATAATATTGGGAACGGTAAGACCGCAATCATCCATTTGCAATAACTCATCATCAAACACCCGGATCTCGGTTGCAATGGCTAACGACATTCCGGGCTTCTTGTCCTGCTTCGCAATCTCTGTATATTCCTCAGGAAAACCAGGTTCGAGTTGGCCATTGCCGTTAGACATTTCGTAGGTAGTTTTCTTGTTCAACCGGAAGATTGGGTTTGCAAGCCTGTAATAGTCCTTTTTAGATCCTGTGGATCCCGACATCATCTGCTCGTTGCGAGCGCTCATATTAATATAGGATACGTAGAGCGATATATCCTCGGGAATGAGGACGACATCCTCCCGAAGCTGGGACAAAAGATTTTGGGTGATCGCAACCTGAGGTTCTCGTTCGAGCTTGTGCTGAAGGCAT
The DNA here is from genome assembly GCA_964614415.1 of uncultured Aureitalea sp. GTDB lineage: Bacteria > Bacteroidota > Bacteroidia > Flavobacteriales > Flavobacteriaceae > CAZTLE01. The sequence goes on from CAZTLE010000018.1 coordinate 1,835, forward strand.
TCGATAACAACAATATCAAAAAGCTCAGGAGCTTTGAGCTTTACTTCAGAAGCATCGCATTGCAGGGTGTTGGCCAGGTAATCTTCGGCCTGCATTCTTCTAAACAAGAGCTTCACATTTTCAAAGCTCACGGGGTTCACTTCAAGCAGAGTGAATTGGATCTGTTCTGACGAGAACAGCGAAATCAAAGGAAGAACCAGTGTTGCGAAAGGACCTGTTCCTGCGTATAGAATTTGTATGGGTTCTTGCTGTTTGTCTAGTAAGGTAGTTACAGCTTTTAACACCCCCATCTGAAAACGCCGGGTACGTAATAAGTCCTCGATGCACATGCCGGCCCATCGCGGGCCAATAGCCTTACCACTATCCAACTTGATATACTCGGAAGCCGCATCCGATTCCAAATCAATACCTGTCGCCTGGAGACACAAATCCTTAAACCGGTCAAGACCATTTTTCAAATCTAAAAAATCAAGTTCTTCGGAAAGGATGGACCGGGTAATATTTGCCAGTTGTTGCCTTAAATCAGGGGAGGTCATAAAGTGGCGTATCTTTTAACAGGAAGCCAAGATAATCGAATTTCAAAAAATACGTAGAAACCCGTAATCGGTATTTTTTATCATATCTATAACTTGCTAAAGTTAAAAACGTACCGTTGGTCGAATTTTTTGGGATTGTAGTCGAAATAAATATATCTTCATGGTTCAACTAATTAATCATGGAAAAAACTACTCCCCGGCGGGCGTTTTTGCAAAAAAGCGTCATGGCTACTACTAGCATTGCTCTGTTATCATCTCAAATGGTGAATGCGTTCACCACAGATCAGTCTCCCTTCGAAGGATACAATCCCTTTGCGGAAGAAAAGACAGATCTTCGAAAGAATTTCTTCGGAAAGCAACTCGCCGTTTCCGGAACAATTTACAATGATTTAGGTACTGCCCTACCCGATGCAACCGTAGAGGTTTGGCATCTGTCATCCGATTCCGGAAAATTCCGGCATCGCGGAAAATTCAAGACAGATGCGTTCGGTCATTATGCCTTCCAAACGGATTTTCCCGGAAAGGAACCGGCTAAGCGCAACCGAATCTATTTTAAGATTTCCAAAGGCGAAGCAACCTACTTTACTGAACTAGTGATCTCCGGAGACAAGGCATACGTCACTTCGAAGCACTGGGAAGAGAACAAAGATCTAGGTGATGAAACCCTACCCGAGAGCAGCACTTTTCTAAATGAGACTTCAATAAAATTCAATATCAAATTCAGATACTAACAACTAAATCTTCAATTTATGGAACCCTTTATCGGACAAATCCAGGCCTTCGGTTTTAACTTTCCGCCGCGCGGATGGGCCCATTGTAACGGACAGTTACTACCCATAGCCCAGAATACAGCATTATTCTCTCTCCTTGGAACTACTTTCGGTGGAGACGGTCGTACTACATTCGGACTACCCGAAATGCGAGGTAGAAGCATTCGTCACGTAGGAAACGGACCAGGTGTAAACCCTGTTACCTGGGGACAGAGAGCCGGTAGTAACACTACAAATATCCTGGCTGCGAATATGCCTTCTCATAACCATTCAGTATCGATAGCTGTTAGTAACGCAGCGGGTGAAGAGGCTGCTCCAAATGGAAATTACCTGGCCAACAATGCCGGAGGGTATAACGAAGATCCTTCATCGGGTGCCGCACTGGCAAGTTCAACCTCCGGTAATACAGGTGGAAATTCTCCGCTTGGAATTGACAATCCATTTATAGGAATATACGTAAGCATCGCGCTGGTCGGAATATTCCCGTCAAGAAACTAGTAAAAGCAAATGCAAATCAGGATCGGCATACTGGTACCACGCTCTGATATGTTTCCTACCCTCGGAAAAGACCTGCTCACAGGTTTTAAAGAAGGGGTAAACAATTCAGATAATGCTCCTACCATTCAATATTTGGTAGAGGGCATTGGTGCGGCCGCAACCGATAGCCTGGTTCGTGCTGCAGAAAAAATGATACTGCAGGAGGATGTGGATTTAACCATTTCTTTCTGCAGTAATCACATTTTAGAAAGACTGGTAAAGGTCTTTGACGCCTACAAAAAACCGCTGATACATGTAGGTCTGGGTAGCAATGTCATTAAAGAGATGCATCACAGTCCTTATGTTGCCTATCATTCATTGAATATTTGGCAAGCCGCCTATGCCGCCGGCAAATACGCCGCCGAAAAATATGGCAAAAAGGGTTCTATCTCGACTTCCTATTACGATGGCGGGTATCAACATTCACAGGCTTTTGTAGCCGGATATACCGATCATGGTGGTGAAATAGCACATTTTTATGTAGCTCCAATGGAATACCAGAAGGAGAGTTATGATGCTATGATCGACGGCATGACGGAAGCCAATCCGGACGTCGCCTTCTTACTCTTTAGTTATAAGGAAGGAGATAAAGTCCTGAATGTCCTTTCGGAGTCAGAGCTAAACGGAAAGATTCCTTTTGTGGCTATTCCGACTTTAACTGACGAAAGCGTTTATGAGAGCAATCATAAATTGGATGGTGTCGTCTCAGTGGCCTCCTGGGCTTTTGACGACCCCAACCCGGTCATGAAGGGTTTTGTGGACCTCATGGATGAGAAACATCAAACCGCACCCAATATCATGCACTTACTGGGGTACGAAATGGGTCAGTTGATGGCTTCGCTCTATACTGAGTACGAATGCATACCCAATGATATTTCCGAAAAACTTAGAAACCTAACCACGGATTCCCCACGGGGAGTCCTTACCTATAATTCATACGGTGAATCCCAGGTGGATTCATTTAAGATCAGAAAGTTCAACTTTAACGAAGTCAGATACCACAATACGGTTGTAGATACCATGGACACTTCAATTACCGCGAATCTCTATTCACGGTTTGAGGCGTTGGAATACGGCGGGTGGCAAAATCCCTATATCTGTACTTAAAAAACACATCATGAAAAAAATTACGTTTTTTGCAATTGTACTGCTCGCATACCTTACGGCGGGTACTGTTTATGCACAGACTCCGAAGGTAGTTGTGATTGGCGCCAATCACGCCTCCCCTGACGGTATTACCTTTGTGGTAACTGACGCACTCACAGCCGGGGAAGTGGTTTACTTCACTGAAGATGAGTATAATAACAGCACTAACCTGTTCAGTTCAGGTGAATCGGTGGTACAGTATACCGCTTCCGGATTGGGACTTGCTGTGGGACAGGTGGTTTTTCTAAATGAGCTTAGTTCCAATACGCTTACCGTTACCTGTACACAGGGAGTCGACTGCGGATCGGCAACGGTCACCACAACTCCGTTTGCCATAGGTTCAAGCGGTGACCAGATATACGCTTATAGTGATACGGATTCCGATCCTACCAATGGAGTTACGCAGATTTACTCGGTATTGTACACTTTTCCCGGTAACATTCCTGCTTTGGAGGATCCAACTCCCGACTTCCCCACTGCGGTTGTTGTCGATGGTTTTGGCTCGGGAACTCCAAGCAGGACTGAATACAATTTCAGCCCTGCCTCTGTACGGGACGGCGTGAGTCAGACCAACCTGGAAAGTCCGGGGAACTATATTAACGGTAGCGCCAATCAGGCACTGTCATTAGTTGAATTCACGAATTTGAATCTGGCAGGGGCGAATCCTGCGCTTACGATAACTGCTGCTCCGGCCGCAGTTGCTGAGAACAGCGGTAGCTCTATTACCTACACCTTTACATTAAGTGCAGCAGCAGCCAGCAATACAACGGTAAACTTCAACGTGGGAGGTTCGGCCACTTTTACGACCGACTACTCGCAAAGTGGTGCCGCCACTTTTAATGCATCTACTGGTACGGTTGTCATTAATATGGGTGCCACCACGGCCAATATTACGATTACACCTGTAGGTGATACTATGCTGGAACCCGATGAAACGGTAATCTTAACAGCAACTTCCGGAACAGGCTATGATGTGGGCAGTCCGGGAGCTGCAACAGGAACGATAACCAATGATGATACTTTGGCCAATACACCTCTTACAGCGGTTGTTGGAACAAATCACACCGGAACGGACGGATTCTCTTTTGTCGCCCTCGACGATATTACGGCCGGTACTACGGTTTATTTTACAGAAAATCCATTCAATAATAATACACTTTCATTCTCAGGTACGGAAGCCGTGGTGAGCTGGACTGCTCCCGCCGGTGGTGTACTTCGTGGTGAGGTGATCGTGGCCATGGAAACAGGTGCTAACACCTTCACCGTTACATGTAGTAGTGGAACGTGTGGAAGTGTAGCTGTTGTTAGTGGTACATTCAGCTTTGCGTCCGATGGCGAGGCCTTCTTCTCCTATCAGGACAGCGATGGTAACCCTTCCAATGGCGTAACTCAAGTAGACTCGGTATTGTATACAGGTGCCCCGGGAACTCCAGGTGGCAACATTCCTGCCATCGAAGACCCATCAACTGTATATACAGGTGCCGTAGTCGTTGATGGATTCCCAGCCGCGCCTCCCGCAAGAACGGAATATCGATTCCCACCTGAACGAGGCGTAACCGTGGACCAGGCCAATTTCCAAAATACGGCCAACTGGTTCAACGGAGCTGGCGCCGGAACATTGTCTACAGTGCCGTTCGCCAATATTATTATAGCTACCGGTTCTGCCAATCCAACCTTGACATTGGCAGTTGCACCAGGTACAACAGTAGAAGATAGCGGTGTAGGTATGGTATATACCTTTACATTAAGCGCCGCGGCTGCATCTGCCATTACGGTCAACTTTACCGTGGGTGGAACAGCGACATTGACAACCGACTATACAACTTCTGGAGCCGACACTTTTACAGCGACACCGGGTACCGCAACCATCCCAATGGGAGGCACTTCTGTGGCTGTTACGGTAACACCCGTTGTAGATGCCGTTGTAGAACCTTCGGAAACCATAAATCTTATGATTGCTTCCGGAACCGGATATGACGGTGGAAGCCCGAATTCTGCTACGGGAACGATCACAAATGACGATACCTCAACTTCCAATCCGCTTGTTGCGGTTATGGGTATGAGCCATGCAGGCCCTGACGGATTCTCGTTCGTGGCAGCACGTGATATCCCCGGAGGTTCGGTAGTATATTTTACTGAAGACGAATTTGACAATACGACACTGTTGTTCACAGCTGGAGAGTCTGTATTACAATGGACGTCCCCTGCCGGACAGATTGACGAAGGTGATGTGATTACTATTACTGAATTAACTACTCCGGACACTTTCAGCATTGCCTGTAGTGATACTTCCGGAAACGGTTGTGGAACCATAACTGTGATTCAGCCTAACTTCGCCCTGGCGAGCGACGGAGAAACCATCTTCGCCTATGAAGATAATGACACTGATCCTACCAATGGAGTCGTTGATATTTATTCGGTAATGTATACAGGTGCACCTGGCTTCCCTGGTGGAAACCTGCCTGCTATTCAAGATCCTTCAGGAATTTATCTGAATGCTCCTGTAGTAGACGGCTTCCCGGCTACACCTCCTGTTAAAACGGAATATACGCCTGCGGGTCGTGCCATTCCCGTAGGAGCTGCCGATTTTGAAAATCCAGCAAACTACGATCACGCATTCTCAAACCCACCGGCACTTTCAACGGTACCATTCGCGAGTATCACGATTGGAGACACCAATCCGCCAACGGCTATTTGTCAGGATATCACTGTACAACTGGATGCCACGGGTAATGCTACCATCGCTGCGGCAGATGTGGATAATGGATCTTTTGATGCCGAGGGCCCAGTTACGCTGTCTATTGACATAAGCACATTCGATTGTAACGATGTTCTTACTGGTCCTGTAACCGTAACGCTTACCGTAACCGATCAGGCTGGAAACACAGCGACATGTACTTCCGCAGTAACAGTTGAAGATAATATATCACCAACAGCCTTGTGTCAGGATGTCACAGTACAGCTCGACGCGACTGGTAACGCAACAGTTGCCGCTGCTGATGTGGATAATGGATCCAACGATGCTTGTGGAATTGCATCCCTAAGCCTTTCACCGAATACATTTGATTGTACCGATATTGGCAATAATACGGTAACGTTAACGGTAAGTGACAATAATGGAAACACGTCCACGTGTACGGCCACGGTAACGGTAGAAGACAATGTAGCTCCAACAGCGCTATGTCAGGATGTTACAGTACAACTTGACGCTACCGGTAATGCAACTGTTGCCGCAACGGCTGTGGACAATGGATCGAACGATGCCTGTGGCGTTGCTACCCTAAGCCTTTCACCAAATACATTTGATTGTACCGATGTTGGAAACAACACCGTAACGCTTACGGTAACAGATAATAACGGAAATACGTCCACATGTACGGCGACAGTAACTGTAGAAGACAATGTGCCGCCAACGGCCCTGTGTCAGGACATCACAGTACAACTGGATGCCACCGGTAATGCAACTATCGCCGCGGCGGATGTTGACAACGGATCGAACGATGCCTGTGGCGTTGCTACCCTAAGCGTTTCACCGAATACGTTCGATTGTACCGATGTTGGAAATAATACGGTGACCCTAACGGTAACTGATAACAATGGAAATGTGTCCACGTGTACCTCAACGGTGACTGTTGAAGACAATGTGGCTCCGACCGCAGTTTGTACAGATATCACCGTTCAACTGGATGCTGCGGGTAATGCGAGCATTACGCCAGCCGATGTAGATGGAGGATCAACGGACGCCTGTGGTATCGCCTCATTGGGTGTTTCTCCAAACACATTCGATTGCTCGGATGTGGGTACCAATACAGTTACGCTTACCGTGACAGATAATAATGGAAACGTTTCCACATGTACCGCTACGGTAACTGTAGAGGACAACATACCACCGGCGATTACCTGTCCAGCCGATGTGACGGTGAATAATGATGCCGGATTATGCTCTGCAGTAGTTACCTATACTCCTCCTGTAGGAACAGATAACTGTGCCGGTGCAACGACCATGCAGATCGCCGGATTACCAAGTGGATCAGCCTTCCCGGTAGGAACTACGACCAATACATTTGTAGTCACCGATGCCAGCGGAAACACTGCCAGCTGTTCATTTGACGTTACTGTTATTGATAACGAACCACCAACGATCACCTGTCCTGCGGACATCACAGTGAACAATGATCCGGGTGCTTGTGGAGCTGTTGTTAGCTATACGATTGTCTCTAACGATAACTGTCCGAACTCGACCTTGTTAAGAACGGCCGGTTATCCGTCGGGCGCTCTTTTCCCAGTGGGAACAACTACGGTTACCTATATCATTACGGACGAGGCCGGAAGTTCAGCGACCTGTTCGTTCAACGTAACGGTTAATGATACGGAAGCACCTGCTATTACTTGTGCAGCCGATGTGACCGTAAATAACGATCCGGGCGTTTGTAATGCCAATGTGACCGTACCACCACCAACTGCCACAGACAATTGTGTGCCGTTGACTTTGGTAGGACCATCGACCAACTTCTTGTTTGGTCCTGGAACTTCCGGTGATTTGATCGCCACAACGACGACGCTACCAGGCCTGTCTGCTTCTGAAGCGGACGTACAGGTGGATATTGTAGTAGATGGTGACTTTGATTCTCCTGCTGAATGTTTTGTACTGAATGGACCTGATGGTTCCGAAGTATTTAACGAATGTGCCCTGGGCGGACAGTGTTCTACACAAAACAGAAACTTTGTGGTACCGCAAGCCACCTGGAACAACTGGATTACCACCTTTGGACCTAATCTTGATTTTGAACTTCAAGCTGATGGTAGTGTAGACCAGGGCTTGGGAGGTTGTCTGAATACATTTACGCTAACAGCTAATGTATCGACCAGCCTGACCAT
>CAZTLE010000018.1:9711-32086 GCA_964614415.1 uncultured Aureitalea sp.
AATGATTTCAACGGTACGGATGATGCCTCCGGTAACTATCCGGTAGGTACGACAACAGTGACCTGGACAGCCACCGATGCTGCCGGTAACTCGAGTACCTGTACGCAGGATGTTACTGTGAACGACAACGAGCCTCCAACGGCCGTTTGTCAGGACATAACCGTACAACTGGATGCCGCAGGTAATGCAACCATCACTGCTGCTGATGTAGACGGAGGATCAACCGATAACTGTGGTGTTGACTCACTAAGCATCGATATTGACACCTTTACTTGTGCCGATGTTGGAGCAAACACTGTAACACTCACCGTACGTGATGCCGCCGGCAACAGTTCAACCTGTACTTCGACAGTTACAGTAGAAGACAACGTTCCTCCTGTAGCTATTTGTCAGGATATAACTGTTCAATTAGATGCAGCAGGTAGCGCGAGCATTACAGCTGCTGACATAGATAGCGGATCAAACGATGCCTGCGGAATTGCTTCACTGGCCGTTTCTCCGGATACATTTGATTGTTCAAATCTTGGAGCTAACACGGTTACGCTAACAGTAACAGATGTTAATGGAAATACTTCCACTTGTACGGCGACAGTGACGGTAGAGGATAACATTCCACCAACCATTACCTGTCCTGCCGATATAACAGTGAATAACGATCCGGGTGATTGTAGTGCTGTGGTGACCTATGTGGTGAGTGCGATGGATAATTGTTCGTCCACTGGTCCCGGTTCTGCCAGTATAAACCCACTGAAAGATAATTCACTCTTCCAGGAGATTCCAGGAAACAGTAATGGATCCGGTCAATTGATGTATGTAGGCCAGAATGGTGTAAGTGAGAACCACCGAGGTGTATTTACTTTCGATGTGGCGGGTAGCGTACCTGCGGGATCAACGATCACTGCCGTTACGTTAACTCTGACAGCGGACCACCCATCAGCCAGCAATGGCGCTCATGATTTCAATATTCACAGATTATTGGAAGACTGGGGTGAAGGAGCTTCCGATAACGGAGTAGGTCCGGGATCCGGTGGTGGTGGCTTTGGAGTCTCTGCGATAGCACCTGATGCAACCTGGAACGATGCCTTCCTGGGTACTGCCTGGGCAGGTGGACCCGGTGGAACATTCAATCCGGCCTCCAGCGCGGTTCAGACGGTAGACGCCAACGGACCTTATGCATGGACATCGGCTACGCTTGTATCTGATGTTCAGGACATGCTGGACAACCCTGGTTCTAACTACGGTTGGATCATCATTGGAAATGAAACCACCGCACAAACGACAAAACGATTCGGTACGCGTGAATCATCGATTCCTCCGGTGCTGGATATTACATATGTCGGACCAACGGGCATTACCATAACACAAACAGCCGGACTGCCTTCAGGAAGTATATTCCCTGTAGGAACAACGACCAATACGTTTGTGGCCACCGATTCTTCAGGAAACACAGCTACCTGTAGCTTCGATGTAACTGTAATAGACAATGAGCCACCTGTGGCCGTTTGTCAGGATATTACGGTTCAGTTAGATGCTAACGGTGATGCCAGTATTACGGCAGCTGATGTGGATGGCGGGTCAACCGATAACTGTGGAATCGCATCTCTGGCGATAGACGATGATACCTTTACCTGCGCCGATGTAGGAGCTAACACAGTTACACTTACTGTCACTGATGTAAATGGAAACAGTTCAACATGTACAGCTACAGTAACTGTTGAGGACAACGTACCTCCGGTAGCTGTCTGTATGGACGTTACCGTACAACTCGACGCTTCCGGTATGGCTAGTATTACACCGGCCGATATAGACGGTGGATCAACCGATGCCTGTGGTATTGCCAGTCTGACACTGGATCAAACAGATTTCGATTGTGATGACCTTGGTGCCAATACAGTTACCCTCACGGTAACCGATGTGAATGGAAATAGCAGTACATGTACGGCCACTGTAACCGTTGAGGATAACATTCCACCAACGATCGCCTGTCCTGCTGATGTGAACACAGGAACCGATCCGGGTCAGTGTAGCGCCGTAGTCTTCTTTGCAGATGCCATTGCGCTTGATAACTGTACAGTTACAGTAGCGCAAACAGGAGGACTGCCTTCTGGTTCTGCCTTCCCGATTGGAGTGAACACGGTTGAGTTTACAGCAACCGATTCCAGTGGAAACACTGCGGTCTGTACATTCACTATCACTGTGACCGATGATGAAGATCCAATTGCCGTGTGCCAGGATATCACCGTACAGCTAGATGCTACTGGTAATGTCTCGATCACAGCAGCCGATATCGACGGTGGATCAACCGATAACTGTGGTATAGTGTCTCTTACCGCATCACAAACTGACTTCGATTGTTCGAACGTGGGTGATAACAATGTGACTTTGACTGCAACCGATGCACAAGGGAACACAGGAACCTGTGTAGCCGTAGTGACCGTAGAGGACAATGTAGCTCCGGTAGCTGTTTGTATGGACATCACCGTTCAGCTTGACGCTAACGGCATGGCAACCATCACAGGAGCCGATGTAGACGGAGGAAGTAGCGATGCCTGTGGTATCGATACCCTTACACTCGATAACGATACCTTCGACTGTTCGAACGTAGGTAATAACACTGTGACCCTTACCGTAACCGATGTGAACGGTAACAGTAGCAGTTGTACTGCCAATGTAACGGTAGAAGACAATATCGATCCGGTACTTATCTGTATGGATATCACCCTGCCGCTGGATGAGAATGGCTTTGCCGAGATCGTCCCAGCCGATGTGATCGATACCGTAAGTGATGCCTGTGGTATCATAAGCACTGCCGTAGATATCTTCGAGTTCGATTGTGATGATATAGGAACACCAATTACGGTAACTGTCTTTGCAGCCGATGCCAACGGTAACCTGGCCTCCTGTACAGCCGTAGTAACTGTGGTAGATGATCTGCCACCGGTACTTACCTGTCCGGCCGATATCACCGTTGACCCAGGAACCGGAAACCTCTTCTATGAAGTACCGGATTACTGGGCTGCCGGCGACGCCACAGCGACAGACAACTGTACTGATCCGGTGACGATCTTTACACAAGATCCGGCACCAGGTACGTTGTTATCTGATGGTGTATACACCGTGACCCTTACCGCAGAAGATGATGAGGGTAACGTAGGTACCTGTGACTTTGAGCTTACTGTAGAAAGTGTGCTCGGTGCAGGTGATGTGGATGGAAACATCGGAACCCTTGTATTGTATCCGAACCCGGCTTCAACGCAAGTATTCCTGTCCAACCCACAAGCACTCAACCTGAACGATCTGATGATCTACGATATGACAGGTAGACTCGTCAAAACTGTTCAGTTAGAGGGCATGGGAACTGAAAAAGCCATTGATATTACACAACTGGCTTCAGCGACCTATGTAGTGATCATTGTCGGTGAAGACGGACAGATCACGAAACAATTGATTAAAGAGTAATTTATCCTCATAGATTCTCAACACAACCCCTCCGGAGCTTTAGCGAAGGAGGGGTTTTCTTTTCAGACTTCCCGTAAAACCGTATTTTTACATTCTGACTGTGAATTTCATGAAACGTCTCATCATTACGTGTTTTTTACTCTTGCCCGGAATAGCAATGCAGAGCTGCACCGACAAGAAAAAGAAAGAAGAAACCGAAATGATACCTGTGGAACCGGATAATGGCATTGGCGACGGGGCTCCATCCCTGGATTCACTCCTAACCAAACCGAAAGACTCACTTACTCAAGAATAATGTTACCCTGGCATCAATACGCAATGGGCGTGCTATACGTGGCCGCCGGATTTTATCACTTCCGGGCAACCTCCATGTATCTTAAAATAATACCCCCTTATATTCCTTCTCCCCGATCCATGGTATTGCTCAGTGGAATAATTGAAATGGTATTGGGATTCATGGTCCTCAATCCGGAAACACAAACAATCGCGGCTTGGGCGATCATTGCCATGCTCATTGTTTTTCTGCCTGTTCATGTTCACATGTTACTCCACAAAGAAGCGTCTCTCAAGCTACCCAAGTGGTTGTTGGTACTTCGGTTTCCAATTCAATTTGCCCTGATGTACTGGGCTTATCAATACGTGTAGCATGGATTTATTTGCTTCGGAAGAACAACAGCCTATTCCATTGGAACTCCCGGATGCAGACATTGTTTACTATCCGCGATTTTTTAAGCAGGCTAAATCCGATGCATATTTTCAGAAATTACATGACGAAATTGAATGGAGGCAAGACGACGTCACAGTCTTCGGGAAAAAGTATCCGCAGCCGCGACTTACAGCGCTCTATGGCAACAATGATAAGACCTACACCTACTCGGGTCTTACACTTTCTCCACTACCCTTCACACAACCACTGAAGCAGATCAAGGAAAAGATAGAGACCACAACTCAATCGTCGTTCTCGACGGTCTTATTGAATTTATACCGCGATGGTGCGGATAGCAATGGCTGGCATAGTGATGACGAAAAGGAACTGGGCCAAAATCCAGTCATCGCGTCAGTGAGCTTCGGGACCGAGCGTATATTTCATTTCAGACACAAGAAAGACAAATCCTTGAAGCATAAGATCGTACTGGAACACGGGAGTCTTTTGCTCATGAAAGGTACTACACAGCACTATTGGCAGCATCAGCTTCCCAAGTCAAAACGGGTAACTTCACCACGTATTAATTTGACGTTTCGTTGGCTCGTATGAGTATTTTCCGCGTTTGGTTATTGAAAAGCAGGAAATAGAGCATGGCGATAGCGCCACAGACTATGGCATGATAAATAAGTCGAACGTACAAATGTCCTGCTATGATGTAGTAGCTCATAACCAGCGAGATTAATATTCCAGCTGTAAGAGATTGTTTGATCTTCAGATTTATAGCAATGAGTAGTCCGGTAAAAAATTCAATGAACGGAAAGAGGGCTGCCCCAATGACCAATGCGTTTTCCGAAGGGATCATTTCGGAAAAATGTTGCTGCACAAAATCCACGTATTTATCAATGAAGATAATTCGAAGTAATCCGTGCAAGGTGATAATGCTACCCGTAACAATTCGAACATAGCGGTACAGTGTGCCGACATATCTCATATATCCTACTTTTAAGGGGGCGCAAAAGTACTCATTTATAGGTAGTTGACAAACCTAAGTGATGCTCGAAATGCATCGAAAACGTTTTCGAAAGAGAAATTAAATAAACATTTCGACAGGCGACATATATTCGTCGTCAAACGACCGGATAATTATTAATACTATGTGAAAAATTACCCGAAAATCTCGTTGAGCATATGAGCGAGACGAATGCCTCCTTTCTGTAGCTGGCTACGAACCGTAGTGAAATAATCATACATGTAGCGATATCCCAACTGATCCCCAATCTGAGTGTTTGCATACACATCCTCGAGGATCGCGCGGCTCTCATACATCCAATCCAGGATTGTTCCCTGTTTCAATTGTTCGATCTGAGCGGGAGACAGGGCATCGGCATTTGCGGCAAGTTCGGAATATGACATGTTGTAGCTTTCAATCATTTTCGTATCCCAAACCGTATGCAGATTCGTTCCTTCACCGAACCATTGCACCTCGAAGTCATTACCTCCGCTATCATCCTCTTTTCCGATATGTAAGGGTTGATGCAGGTCGCCCACAAAGTGCACCAGCATCTTAAGATGGAATATCTTATCCGCCTCCGACGTGGTGTCGTCTCTCAAGATATTTACACAGGTCTCTATGCCCCGAATGAGATCTCCCCGATCGCTTTTCGGATGGGTTTCATACCTGGCGCCTAAAGGAAAATTCACATAATGCCAGGGGCCATAAGGACGGTATATGGTGTCACTCCTTATTTCATCTCCATAGGTTGAGACAAAGGCCAGTGACTGACCATTAAGCAACTTCATGATCTTTCTTTTGGCCTTTCGGCTTAAGTGCTGTTCGGCAATTTCACCTGTGGCACGATGCCCGGTTCTCCCCCAATCTTCGGAAGCAAAGGAAGGCTGGCATACAAGAAAAATACAGAGAACAAGAAATAGTCGCATTTGGTTGGTTTTTTACAAAGATAGCATTCCTGATGCTACGAAAGTGTTAAGTTTTATGAGAGGCTAGTAGTGAGATATTAGTACTGAGTATTGAGATGGAGAATTTCAAATTTCAAAATCGAACACCAGCAACCTCAAACCTTCAACCTGCAACCTGAAACTGGAAACAAGAACCAGGAAGCAGGAAATCCCAAATTCCAAATATCAAATTCCAAAGTCGAACACGAGCAACCCCACACCTCAAACCCGCAACCTGTAACCTGCAACCTGCAACCAGAAACAGGAGACAAGAACCAGGAAGCAGGAAATCCCAAATTCCAAATCCCAAATTCCAAAATCGAACACCAGCAACCTCAAACCTCAAACCTCAAACCACAAACCTCAGACCTACAACCAAGAATCATGACCGTTACTCATTAACAGATCAACAAATAAACAAATCAACGATTCAACAATTCAACGATTCAACGATTCAACGATTCAACGATTCAACGATTCAACGATTTAGAAGAAAAAAACGCTTTCTGTAACATAATTACAAAAATTACTACTAATTGTGTTATATTTGTTTAATATCAAAATAATATCATTTTAAAATCTACCGTTATGACGAATGAAAAGCTGGTTGTACCTTCCAATGGTTATGTAATGTTGTTCGTTTTCCTTATCGCCTTCCCCGGCAGTATTGTCGCACTTATCATGCTGCAAAATCCGTGGTTTGGCATAATTACCTTTCTATCGCTTTGGCTCCTGCCAGGGTTTGTATTGATCAATCCAAACGGCTCGCGTGTGCTACTTCTGTTTGGAAAATACATAGGTACCGTTAAGAAGAACGGATTATTCTGGGTGAATCCGTTTTACACCAAGAAGAAAATATCCCTTCGGGCCCGTAACTTTGATAGCGAACGCCTTAAAGTAAACGACAAGCTGGGGAATCCCATTATCATTAGTACGATCCTCGTTTGGCGTGTGGATGATACCCATAAAGCAGCCTTCGACGTGGATAATTACGAGCATTTCGTACGCATACAGACCGACGCGGCAGTTCGGGAGCTGGCCAGCAAGTATCCTTACGACAATTTTGCGGATGAAGGTATGGATGAGGAGATCACACTTCGCTCCAGCATGACCGAGGTAAACGAAGCATTGGAAAAACAATTGGACGAGCGCCTCTCCATCGCCGGAATTGAAGTACTCGAGTCGCGTATAGGTTATCTCGCCTACGCAAACGAAATCGCCAGTGCCATGTTGAAACGTCAGCAAGCTACTGCCATCATTGCCGCCCGTCACAAGATCGTGGAAGGCGCAGTAAGCATGGTCGAAATGGCCCTGGATCATTTAAACAAGAATGATGTGGTAGAACTGGATGAAGAGCGCAAAGCCGCCATGGTGAGCAACCTAATGGTCGTACTATGTGGTGACCGGGATGCAACACCCGTGGTGAATACCGGAACACTGAATACTTAGTAGTGAGATGTTAGTTGTGAGTAGTGAGATGGAATCAGGAGACAGGAATCATGAATCAAGACGGTCCATTATAAACAAATCAACGCATCAACAAATAAACGTATGATTTGAGTAGTGAGATGGAATCAGGAGACAGGAATCATGAATCAAGACAGTCCATTATAAACGCATCAACGAATAAACATATAAACGATTTGAAATTTGGAATTTGAAAAATGAGGGTTTTTACCGAAGAACAGCGATTTAATCAGTGGTGGTTTGTAGGGTTAATGATCCTGGTCCTGGGAATTTCAGTGATGACATTATTCATAGCCTTACCGGAAACCAATAGTGAGGAACCTGTTTTCTGGGTTCTTATCGGGACTACGGCCCTTGTTTTCACTATTGCACTGGCCATTCTGTTCCTGCTGCGACTGGAAACGCGAATCGATGAACAAGGTGTGCATTATGCATTCAAACCGTTTCACAGGTCACTTAGATTAATATCCTGGCACGATATGAGCGAATGTTTCGTTAGAAAATACAGCCCCATCGGCGAATACGGCGGATGGGGATATCGCGTTTCCTTCGGAAAAAAAGGAAAAGCACTCAACGTAAAAGGAAACATCGGAATCCAAATTGTAAACAACAACGGTAAGCGATTGTTGCTCGGCACGCAAAAAGAAGATGAAGCCAGGCGAACAATCTCAAATTACCTTCATAAACTATAACTATGGTACGTGTAGTAACAACCCTAATCTTATTGATCTGTATGGCATTATGCCATGCCCAGGAAACGACTTATAATACGGAAGAGATCAGCATCACAAAACTTGTTGACGGAACCTTAATGGTTCCATCGGGCGTTGAAAAGCCGATTTTAGCGATTATCATTCAGGGATCAGGTCCAACTGACCGAGACGGTAATCAAATGGGGCTCAAGAACAATTCTTTGAAATTCCTGGCACAGGGACTGTACGATCAGGGTATTGCCAGTTTCCGTTTTGATAAGCGCATTCTAAGAATGATACGACAAGGTGGCTTCAGCGAACGTAATATCCGATTTGATGACTTTGTAGAAGACGCAGTAGCTGTGGTAGATCATTTCAAGGATCAGGACCGGTTTTCAGGAATTTATATTATAGGACATAGTCAGGGATCGTTGATCGGTATGCTCGTCGCACAGGGGCGTGCACAGGGCTTTGTATCGGTAGCAGGTGCAGGACAGGAGATCGATGATGTGGTTGTAGACCAGTTAAGAAATCAGGCACCGGGCCTGGTAGAAGACGCCAGGAAGGCCTTCGATGATATGCGCGTGAACGGAGTTGCGGTAGACTACGGTCGTGATCTGGCTTCTATTTTCAGACCGGATATACAGCCTTTTATGATCTCATGGATGAACTACAATCCCCAGGAAGAGATCAAAAAGCTGGAAATACCCGTGCTCATCGCCAATGGCAGCAAAGACCTTCAGACACAGGTTTCGGAAGCACAGTTGCTCAAAGAGGCAAAACCAGATGCCGAATATGTGATCATTGAAAACATGAATCATGTGCTCAAGGAAATAGGAGGCGGAGATATGGAGAACAGCAGGGCCTATAATGATCCTCTGCGCCCCGTAGCCCCTCAATTAATTGATGCAATCGCAGCCTTCATTAAAAAGTAATATGTCTAAGAAAAAAGCATTCGCGCTACGCGTCAACGAAGAGATGCTCAAGGCCATAGAAAAATGGGCTGCGGACGAATTCCGCAGCACCAATGGTCAAATCGAGTGGATGCTTAATGAAAGCCTGAAAAGGGCCAAACGGCATCCGAAAAAGAAATAGTTATTGCTTGATGAATTTTCTGGTGATCGTTTTTCCTTCGGAAATAACCTTTATAAGGTAGACTCCTGCCGCTAATTCCGAAACATTTACTCCTTTCGTTGCGACGTTGATATTTATAACGGTCTTTATATGGCTTCCCTGTAGAGAAAAGATAGAAACCTCTTCAATACGCCCGTTTTCAAGTGAAAGTCGAAGTTCGTCAGAAACAGGGTTAGGAGAAATTGATAGCTCAGACGCTAAATCGAAGTCATCAAACCCTAAAGTTCCTTCCAGCTTAACAATCCAATAGTCATAGCCATGTGAATCTTCTGTCTTCTCTCCTGAAGCAGTAGAAAGTGAATCTCCCCCTAAAATAAACCCTCCATCGGCTGCTGGGAATGAATCCAACAAATCGTCCCATTTATCCCCTCCAATGGTCCTTTGCCATTCAATGGTTCCCGAAGTGGTCAACTTAAGAGCCCAATAGTCACCCTGTCCCCGTAGTGCTTCCGTTTTATCTCCCGAAATACCGGAATGTGAAAGGCCCCCGAGCAAATATCCGTTGTCATCCGTTTCAGAAATCGAAAATAATGAATCTGTCGAATCACCTCCAATAGTATTCTGCCATTGAATGATTCCCAGGTCGTTTAATTTTACCACCCAATAATCCCAGCCTCCGTTAGAATTCTCGGTTTTGTCGCCAGAAATATCCGATGAAGAAATTCCACCCAGAATATATCCACCATCCGAAGTTTGAAAAACGGACTGCAAAGAGTCAAGATCATCCCCCCCGATGGTGTTCTGCCAAACGATATCACCGAGAGAATTTAACTTGAGTACCCAAAAATCACTTGCTCCCTGTGAATTCTCCGTTTTATCTCCGGAAATGTTTGATTGAGAGGACCCGGCTAAGAGAAATCCACCGTCCGTCGTCTCTATAAGGTCATATAAAAGATCAAAGTCACTCCCTCCAATAGTATTTTGCCATTCCAGGTTTCCGGATCCATTCAATTTAACAATCCAGTAGTCCTTCTCACCAATAGAATTTTCGGTTTTATCACCCGAAATATCGGATAAAGAGTCGCCTCCCAAAATATAACCATCATCGCTGGTCTGTAGCACTATTTGCAAGAGATCATTATCGTTTCCTCCAATGGTATTTTGCCACACTATACTGCCACTGCTATCGAGCTTTACCACCCAATAATCGGCTCCCCCATTGGAATTTTCCGTTTTGTCACCGGAGGCATCGGAAAACGACCACCCACCTAGTATGTAACCATTGTCTGAGGTTTGATCTATTGAATTCAACAGGTCATAATCGCTACCTCCTATCGTATTTTGCCATTCTATATCCCCTGCTGAAGAAAGCTTTACGATCCAGTAATCATAGCTTCCATTGGAGTTCTCGGTTTTGTCATATGAAATATTCGAATCCGAATATCCGGCTACCATATATCCACCGTCGTTGGTTTGAACAATAGTTCTAAATTCATCAGAACCACTACCTCCGATCGTATTTTGCCATTCGATTTGCGGACTCTGGCTATAACCAATCCAAAAACAAATACAAAAAAGCAGTGTAGAAATAGTTTTCATATCATTCATTTGACGTAACAATATTACAAAGAATTCTTTCGTATTTTGCGGCAAACAACCAACCAATGCAAGATACTGCTACCAAGATTGCTGAAGAAATTCAGGACACCACTCCCCTTTTTACGAACGACGCCATTGTATTTGCCATCCTTATGATCGCACTGGGGTGGGTATTTTATACCTCCTCCAGAAAAACCGGGTTCTGGGCTTATTTTTACAAGTATGTTCCAGCCCTTTTTATGGCCTATTTTGTCCCGGCCCTGTTCACCACCACGGGTGTCATAGCCCCCGAGTGGAAAACAGTACTACCGGATAATTCGGTAGTTGAAGGTAGTTCCAGTGTCTATTATGTGGCCAGCAGGTATCTTCTGCCGGCGTCCCTGGTGCTCATGACCCTGAGCATTGATATCAAGGGGGTATTTAACCTGGGCCCGAAAGCGCTGATCATGTTCTTTACGGGAACGGCAGGTATTGTTATAGGGGCGCCCATAGCCCTTGCTCTCGTGGGTGGTATTTTCCCGGATATTGTGGCTACTCCTATTGAGCCTATCCCGGGAGAAGGAGAATTCAACGATGTATGGAGAGGACTCTCAACACTTGCCGGAAGCTGGATTGGTGGTGGTGCGAATCAAGCGGCCATGCTGGAAATTTACGATTACAATCAGACACTCTACGGCGGGATGGTATTCGTAGACATCTTCGTGGCCAACCTCTGGATGGCTTTCCTTCTATTGGGTATTGGAAAAGTGGTTCGACTCGACAAATGGCTTAAAGCCGATACGACTGCCATAGAAACACTAAAAGAAAAAGTGACCTCTTTTGCCAAGAAAGTGGAGCGTAATCCGTCACTGGCAGATATCATGATCATGATGGGTGTGGCCTTTGGAGCTGTGGGTATTGCTCATTTTGCGGGCGGAGCCATTAGCGGATGGCTGGAAAGTTTTGTAGCCGGGTTACCGGAAGGACTTACGCGAAATATCTTCTCATTCCTATCCAGTTCCTTCTTTTGGATGATAAGTATTGCGACAATTATCGGCGTACTGGTTTCATTCACCAAAATTCGAAATTACGAAGGTGCCGGGGCGAGTAAATTCGGAAGTGTATTTATCTATATTCTTGTGGCGACCATTGGGATGAAGATGGATCTCACGCTAATTTTCGATAATTACGGACTTATCCTGGTCGGACTCGTTTGGATGGCCATACACGCTTTGCTGCTTATAGGCGTAGCCAAGCTTATCAAAGCGCCTTATTTCTTCCTGGCGGTTGGAAGTCAGGCGAATGTCGGTGGTGCCGCTTCCGCCCCTGTTGTGGCAGCTGCTTTCCATCCGTCATTAACGACTGTGGGCGTTATTCTGGCTGTTTTCGGATATGCGATCGGTACATTAGGTGCTGTGCTCTGTACCATTTTGATGCA
The DNA here is from genome assembly GCA_964614415.1 of uncultured Aureitalea sp. Lineage (GTDB taxonomy): Bacteria > Bacteroidota > Bacteroidia > Flavobacteriales > Flavobacteriaceae > CAZTLE01. The sequence continues at coordinate 22,022 of CAZTLE010000018.1, forward strand.
ATTGGTTTCCGGCTAAGAATGTTCTATCGAATTGCGATATTCAGAAGGAGTCATCCCCATACTCTTTTTGAAAAACCGGTTAAAGGACGATTTCGAATTGAAGCCGCATTCGGCCCACAAGGCATCCATGCTTAGGTTCAGATTGCGCTTATCCCTTAATTTCTCTTTGAACATTTCCAATCGGAAGTTATTGAGGTAATTGGTGACCGAATCCCCGTAAGCGACATTTACGGCTTTCGATATATATCTGTCATTCGTTGATAGCCTCCTGGACAGATCTTCAATTGTCAATCCGGGATTCAGGAAAAGCGAATGTTCACGCACTTCTCCATCCAGTTTGGCAAAAAGCATTTGCCATCGCTTCACGGACTCTTCATCCTCAGCCGCTTGCTTCACTGCACCCGGAAAGAGAATGCCATACTTATGGGAAAAATAGAACATCCCCAATATGTAGAAGAACGCCAATAGCGAATCCAGCGTCCAAAGTATTTCGTATCGATCAAAGGCATCTGCATCCCACAGGAACAAGTACGAAAAATTACACAGGGCGTATACCATATATATCACAGTAAGAACGCGTATCCATTTCTTCAATGAGAGTTTCAGACCACCTGATTTTAACGACATCCGCTGATAAAAGGTGATTAGCAAAATTCCGTAAAACAGGATCGAAACCAGCACCAGAAAGGTGTGAAAATAATAGAGAACCGACATCAACCCCGAATTCTCTTCGGGTGCCAAGGCCATAAGTGCGAATAACAACAAGCCGTCGACCATTGGGAATATCCAATGTAATTTTGCGTAAGGAGCCGGGTCCCCAGGCACAAGCGACCTCGCATGAAAGTAGAATGCCGGACCGGTGTACAGCATACAGACCACCGTTAGCGGATACAGGAAATAATACCCGCTGTCCACGAGGTCGATAAAATTGCCGTCAATATATTCCGCAGCCCAAAGCAGTAAAAACAGCAGTAGTGCAAACGCCAGGTAGCCATCGCTACGGTTGCGTCCCGGCTTAATTAAAAGCAGGATGATAAGCGTACTTAGTAAGACAAGCGTTATGAGATCAATGGCCAACATGGGATCGTACTTTTTCGCGTTTCCGAACTTGTCGATTCATGAATTGATACCAAAAGTAATACATTAGGACACCATTCCTCTGATCTATCCCGTTCTTTTGCCAAAATGTACAACGAAATCAAGTGCTATGAAAAGAAGTGAATTTTTAAGAGTTGCCGGACTGCTGGGCTTATCCATTCCCATTCAATCGTTTCTTGTGAATTGTTCTTCCGAAGGTCTTGAGGACGGACCTGTTACCGGAGGAAGTTTCAACGGATCTGTCTTTATCCTCGGGGCCGGAGCCGCCGGAATGGCAGCAGGACATCTCCTCGCACAACAAGGAATTGATTTCCGGATCCTTGAAGCAGGACCCACCTATGGCGGTAGGATGAAACGAACAACGACCTTTACCGATTTCCCGATTCCCCTGGGGGCAGAATGGTTGCATTCTTCCAGAGCCGATTTTGATGCCATTGTAAACGACCCGTCCATTCAGGTGACTACACAAACCCGGGGTTACAATGGTAGCACTGACATGGTGGGATATTACGACGGTTCTCTTTCCATGTTCACGTTGGAATCAGCTTTCGGGGGTGACTACGACGATCAAAAGTTCATTAACTCAACCTGGTTTGATTTCTTTGATACCTATGTTGCGCCCGGCATAACCGATAGAATGACTTTTAACACGCAGATCACTGCAATCAATTATTCTGACAGCAAGGTTATGGTGACTGATTCTTCCGGAGCGAGCTATTCGGCCGATCGGGTCATTGTTACGGTGCCATTGAAGATCCTTCAGCGCGGTGATATCGCATTTACACCCGACCTTCCGGCGAACAAACGCGCTGTGATTTCCGAAGCTACTGTATGGAGCGGATTCAAAGCTTTCTTTAAGTTTTCTGAAAAATTCTATCCCACGTTTCTAGCGTTTCCGGATAGCGAGACTAATGACGGGCAACGGTTGTATTACGATGCCGCCTATGGCCAGACGACCAATGACAATGTCCTGGGGCTTTTCTCGGTAGGACTGCAAGCCGAACAATATCAGCAGTTCTCAGGGAACACCCTGCGCGATTATATGCTAAACGAGCTGGATACGGTATTCGATGGCCGGGCTTCCGAAACCTATATAGAACATATTGTTCAAAACTGGAATGCCGAGCCATTCGCCGGAGCGGCCTATTTGGCCGATGTTGAGGGGTCCAGCATTTCCACGATCTTGTCACAATCTGTGGACGGCAAGCTATATTTTGCCGGGGAAGCCTATACAAAGGAGGACGATTGGGCCGCGGTTCACAATGCCGCAAGGGCTGCACGGGATGCGGTTCGGGAGTTGCTGGCCTAACGATATTATACCTGCCTTCGATCACAGAAAATAAGCCCCTCAAGGAATTGGATTTGTTCGGCGGAATTTCCCATCTTTGCAGGACACGAAATTTCGATTGATGAGAACGATTCTTTCTGTAGCAGCCCTGTTTTTTTTAGTTGTTTCCTGTGCTTCTGAAGTTGAAAACCAGATGGTGGTTACAGGTAATATCGACGGATTGAAAAAAGGCACGTTGCTGCTTCAAAAAGTGGAGGATACCGTTTTAGTGACGGTCGATTCCCTGGTGGTGGCCGGTGATGCCACGTTTGAATTCATTCAGCCGGTAGAAAGTCCCGAGATGTACTATCTGAGTCTGGCCTTGAGTGACGGTAGCATGAATGAAGAGCGTATCGGGTTCTTTGGCGAGGCAAAACCAATACAGATTAATTCGTCCCTCAAGCAATTTGGAATTGATGCTACGGTGACCGGATCGGAGAACGAAGATCTGCTTAAAGAATACCGGAAACTCATGAGCCGTTATACGAATCGAAACCTGGAACTTATCGAAGCGGCCGTCAAAGCACAACAGGAAGGTAACGATTCATTATCTCAGGCCTTTCAACTGGAACAGAACAAGGTCCTCTCCCGAAAATATCTCGCTACCGTTAACTTTGCGGTGAAGTACAATGACTATGAGATATCACCCTATCTCATGCTCACAGAGATCTACGATGTCAATAAAAAATACCTTGATACGGTGTATACCTCACTTACCCCAAAAATAAAAGACTCCAAATACGGTAAAGCATTGGAGTCTTTCATTGCTAAAATTGAGGAATAGCTTTTACAGGGCGTTGATCTTATCGATTAACTTTCGACCGCGGTCTTCCAGTTCCTGATTGATCCCCTTAAAGTGTTTCTTGCGGTCCTCTACGCCTTTCTGATTCACTTTAGTAATTAGATCATCGAAGGTTTCAATGGCCTCATCGATTATCTTCTCGGCTGCCTTGTTATCTTTTTCCGGGTTGGTGAGTTCCCAGATATATACTGCTTCAATAATGTCGCCCAGGACATAATTTATATCGCGCTTTAAATCTCTTACACTTGCCATAGTTCTAAATTTTGCCTCAAAAATACTACAATTTGAACGGTTTAGGGAACATAAACCTCCAAAATCGTCGCCTCTTCGGTATCAAATAGAACCCTGTCAATAAACGCCGGTAACAGGGCTGTTTCTCCCCTTTCGAGGCTGATTTCTCCATGATCGGTACGTAATTGTAACGCACCTTCCACACACATGTAAACCACAAAAGAATCAATTCCGTCCAATTTCCTTTCCGTTGCTTCGGAAAGCACCCACTTATTGGTTTCAAAATAGGTCTTGCTGCACAAGGGAATGATGGAGTTTTCGAGTTCTCGATAGTCAATTCTCGCTTCCGGGGCGCTGTAGTCGATGGCGTCAAGCGCCAGTTCCGTATGTAATTCGCGCATGGAACCATCTGCATCCGGGCGGTCCCAGTCGTAGATACGATAGGTAATATCTGAAGTTTGCTGAATTTCTGCGAGCAGCGTCCCGGCCCCGATCGCATGCACGGTGCCCGGAGCTATAAAAAACGAATCTCCGGCGGTGACAGGCTCTTCATAAAGAATATCTGTGATCTTCCCGTCATTCAGGAACGTAAGGTAGGTCTCCTGATCCATTTCACGATTGAATCCCAGTATGAGGCGTGCATCCTCCTCAGCGTGCATGATATACCACATTTCGGTCTTCCCGAAAGAATTGTGCCTTGCCATGGCCAGACGATCATCCGGATGTAATTGTACGGACAGGTCAAGACGTGCGTCAATAAACTTGAACAGCAACGGGAAGGTATTTCCGTAGGTTTCCTGCACTTTTTTTCCCAACAGGTCTGCCCCATAGGTCGTTATGAGATCCGTAAGCTGAACACCCTTTAAAGCGCCTTCAGACACGCAGGACACATTGCCCTCGACCCCGCTCAACTCCCAACTTTCACCGATATCTCCACTACCCTTTTTTCCAAAAAGGGTAGCCAGTTTGGATCCTCCCCATACCTTTTTTTTCAGAACAGGGTCAAATTTGAGCGGATAGAGTGATTGCTTCAAGGGGAAACCAATTAGCCGTTATATACTACAAAGTTACGGGGAGTCTCGTAGAGCTTAACCGATATTTCAAACTTCGGGTCCAATCGCTTCCGAAGTCTTTGCCAGATAACGATGGCAATATTTTCTGCCGTCGGATTCAGGTTTTTGAATTCGGGCACCTCCAGATTGAGGTTTTTATGATCGAAAGGGTCCTCGACTTCTTCTTTGATCAGATCTTTGAGAACCTTGAGGTCGATAAGGAATCCCGTGGTGGGGTCAATTTCTCCGGTCACTCCAACCTCAAGTTCATAGTTATGCCCATGGTACCTGGGATTATTGCATTTTCCGAAGACTTCATCATTTTTCTCGTCACTCCACTCTTCGACAAACAACCGATGGGCAGCATTAAAATGGGCTTTTCTGTAGACCGTTAAACTCATACATTGAGGTATTGGTAGAACTTATCGAAAATAATCTTAAACCAGGCAGTATAACGTTCCGGGTGCCGGGCAATGTCTTCTCTCACATCCTCAAGGGGCATCCACTTCCAGTTGGCCACTTCCTCCGGATTGATAACCGGATCGTCGTTATACTTTCCCACCAACACATGATCAAACTCATGCTCTGTAAGGCCATTGTCGAAAGGAGCTTTATAGATAAAAGAGGTCTTTTGAATCAATTCGGTACTAAACCCCATTTCTTCAAAAAGCCTCCGCTTCCCCGCCTCTATTGAGGTTTCCCCGTCGCGTTGATGACTGCAGCAGGTGTTGGTCCAAAGACCGGGCGAGTGATACTTGGACAGTGCCCGTTGTTGTAGCATCAATTCGTCCCTGTCATTAAAGATAAATACTGAAAACGCCCTGTGAAGCACAGCCTTTTCGTGCGCCTCCTGCTTGGGCATTAATCCTATCTTTTCATCCTTCTCATTAACAAGGATCACCAATTCTTCATTCATAGCAAGCGATATTTTGCCCAAAAATACGAAATAGGAGGCTATAAAATGCAAAGGGTACCCTGGGGAGATGGGTACCCTTCTATGAATCTAATTCGGCTAGTATTAGTTCTGTATGAGGAACATTGAGCGTCTATTGAGTTGATGCGCCTCTTCGGTACAATCTACTCCGTTGGAACACTCATTAACCAATTGATATTCACCATAGCCTTTAGCACTTAGCCTGCTACGGTCTATCCCCTGTTCCACCAGCCAATTCAGGGTGGATTGTGCCCGTTTTTCGGACAGTGCTTCATTGTAGGCGTCATTACCCCGTGAGTCTGTATGCGACTCGATATGGATGATCAACTGCGGGTATTCACGCATGGCTGCAAGGATCTTGGCCAGCTCTATGGCGGCATCCTCGCGAATATTGTATCTGTCAAAATCAAAATAGATAGGCTGCAGGTCGAGCTTACAACCCAGGTCATTGGCCGCACACGGATCACATGGCAGCGCAACATCTACGTTGATCACTCCTGTTTTATCGGGTGTCTCGGCCAGTGTTTCGTTAAACTCGCAATTGTCGGCCTTACTGCGCACAATATAGGTGGCTGCACAGGCGGCTACTTCGTCAAAGCTATATCTTCCGTAGGAATCGGCTGTAGTTGTACCAACCACATTGTTGTTTTCATCAAGCAGGGTTACGCTGGCTCCGGGGATCACCTCGCCCGTAACATCGTTCGTCACCTCACCATTAATTGAGATAATACAAACACCTATCACCTTATAGATATCATCGCTGGCACTTCCTCCGTTCCCATCTCTGTTGGACGACATGAATCCCATTCCATCTTCTTCGTTGAAAATAAAACCGAAGTCATCCGCATTACTATTGGTAGGAGCTCCCAAATTGGTAATCTTATCTGCCATGGCATTTCCGGAAGCATCAAATTCGGTTACATAAATATCATAGCCTCCCAGACCTGCTCTTCCGTCGGAAGAAAAGTAGAGCTTGTTATCATCACTTATGAAAGGGAATGAATCACGGGATTCGGTATTGACACCAGGCCCCATGTTCTGTGGTTCTCCATAGGTACCATCTTCATTGATATCTGCATACCAAAGGTCGGACATCCCAAGGGTGCCTTCCATGTCGGAAGAGAAGTACAAACGCTTCCCGTCATTGCTTAAAGCAGGATGCGCTACCGAGTGTTTGTCACTATTAAAAGGAAGTTCTTCCACAGTACCCCAGCTGCCGTCACCGTTGCGCGTGGCTTTCAAAAGTTTCAGACGAATAGTCTTGGCCTCATCCTCGACGTCTTTACGCACTTTACCATCCACAAAATTGTTTCGGGTAAAATACATAGTGTTTCCGTCTTTCGTGAAAACGGCACTTGATTCGTGATAGAGCGTGTTGATCTCATTGTCAAGAGGAATAGGTTCCGACAGTTGCCCGTCCGTACCTATATTGGATACATACAGATCCAGATACGGCAATTCGGTCCACTGATCGCTTTTCGCTCCTGCTGATCTGTTCGAAGCAAACACCAATCGGTCACCGTAATACGATGGACCAAAATCGGATTCCCCGGAGTTTATGGAGACTTTCTCGATATCATATCCACGGGCAAATGTGGCAATGGTCTCCAGGTAATTAGGATCCTCATTGAAATTTCTCACCAAAAGATCAGCGCCGCCTTTTTCTTCATAGGCTTTCATCAGTGCGTCCGATTCTGCATACTTATCGACACTCTTTAACGATTGAGCCGCACGATAGTAATAAATAGGTTCACTCTGATCCGGAAACTTCTCAAAAAGGCTTGTGTACCAATCGGAAGCTTCGGCATATTGACTGTTGAAGTAGTACGTGTCTCCAAGTCGTTCAAAGATTTGAGCCGACTCATAACCATCTTCTACTACTTTTAGATAAATCTCACGAGCATCGATATAAGCGTATTTTGTAAATTCTTTATCCGCTCGGGCTACCTGTGATTTCTGTGAATGACCAACGCCCATGCAGCAAATAAGCAAGGACGTGATCATTAATTTTTGTACTAGTTTCTTCATACCATACTGTTTTTAGAAGAATCGAGGAGTAAGCACACGATCCGGCTTATTGAAGATATCAAAGCTCAGGAAGATCTCGTACGATCCATCACTATAGCTCTCAATATCTGTGCTCTGGTAATCGTAAGCAAACCCAATAAATATATTGTCACTTGCCTGGAAACCTAACATCGCGCTAAGGGCCGCGCTCCATCGATAGGACGCTCCAACAGTGAACTTTTCATATAACAGGAAATTGGCAGATGCATCCCACTGTAGTGGTGCTCCGCTAACAGCCTTGACCAACGTCGCAGGCTTGAACTTTACATTTTCGCTAAGGTCAAACACATACCCAGCTATTAAGAAGTAATGCAGGCGCTCTGCCGCAACACTTTCCACCGTGGTGTTCTCCAAACTACCATTTTGAAAATGCTTGGTGGTCAAAAAGTTAGGCACCGATAGTCCTGCATAGAACTTCTGAGTGTTGTAGTACACTCCCGCTCCGATCTGTGGTTGGAATCGATTGTCTACATTGTTTTGGAACCTCGGGTCATTTTGATCAAATATGTTCAATTTGGTGAAGTCCACATCCAATATATCGAATCCACCTTTCAATCCGAACGATACTCGACCTTCTTCGGACGTGTTGATAGAATATGCCCAATCCACATTCACATTCGTCTCTATGGCCGGACCAAGCTCGTCGCGAACAATCGATAACCCCAGACCCATATTGTCCAAAGCACCGATAGGTGTATTCACTGTAAAGGTTCCCGTACGGGGCGCCCCTTCAAAGCCTGTCCATTGCGTACGTAGCAACAAACCAAAATTCAATGCCTCTTTCGAACCTATATAGCCCGGATTGACAACCTGCGTGTTGTACATATACTGTGTATACTGAGGATCCTGCTGAGCCTCAACACGAAAGGTGCCAACTACTAAAAACAAAATTAGGATTGATAAATAACTGTGTTTCATCGTATCTGTGTTTGTCCCGGGAGGAGTCTCACCTCCCGGGATTTTTCCTTATTCTACTATCTGTGTACGTATAGGTATCCTGTGTAACTGTTCTGTCCCGGATTCTCGCCTGGGAAGGTAAGTATGTAATAGTACGTACCTGTTGGTAACTCTTCTCCCTGGCGGATCGTAGCACGACCATCAGAAACGCCCCTGAAGACATTACTCTGACCGTCACTACCTCCGTAGCCGTCTGTATCGAAGACTTTCACACCCCAACGGTTGAAGATCTTCATGTTGTTGTTCGGCCAGTTTTCAATACCGAGTACGATAAAGAAGTCGTTCAGGCCGTCTCCATCAGGAGTCACACCATTGAATATCTCAAACTCCAATCCACCGATATCCGGGATAATTGTGAGCGTTGGATCATCAGGATCTCCGTCACCATTGTTGTCAATGTTATCCAGATTCACCGGATCATCAGAGTCATCCTGTACTTCGTTACCGTCTATATCAAATCCGGTAGCCGTAGCCTGGTTGATCACCTCACCGGCTTCAATATCGGCCTCAGTGATAACATACGTACCTGTAAATGTGGTATCATCTGTCTCACCTGGCAGCAATACGTCTATCGGACCACCTTCAATCACAACTCCTGGGAGCGGATCTTCTATGGTGATGTCATACAAGGTGACATTACCTGTATTCGTCACACTGAAGATGTACGTAATAGTCTCTCCGGCCTGTCCGCTAAGATCTCCGTTCTCGTCATTGAAGATTCCGGTTTTCTCCACGGATATTGAAGCGTCCTCACAAAGACCTGTGATCGTTGGATCATCGGTATCAACTGCTGTACCTGAAAGATCCATCACCAGTTCACCGTCAGAAGTAGTTCCTTCGGCTATCGCCTGGTTCTCTACTTCTCCTGCATCGATGTCATCCTGTGTGATCACATATGTTGCAGTGTAAATCCAGATCTCATCTACATCCAGTTCACCGTCACCATCAGTATCACCCGAGTCTGGTCCTGCGATAACACCACCTAGTAGCGGATCGGTTACCACAATGTTAGACAGGCTCTCGTTACCTTCATTGGTCACTGTGAATACATAGTTGATCTCTTCACCTGGTTGTGAGCAGTCACCACCATCATCGTATTGTGAGGTCTTCACAATTGCGATAACCGGGTTCTGACAAAGCACCGTAATAGTCGCGTCGTCAGTAGCAACTGTTGATCCGGAAAGATCACTGACTACTGTACCATCAGGTGCTGTACCGTCTGCCGTGGCCTGGTTGGTCACCTGACCGGCATCGATATCATCCTGAGTGATAATGTATATTCCACTGTAAATCCATGTTTCATCTACATCCAGTTCGTTGTCACCATCCGTATCACCTGAATCCGGTCCTGGAACCACACCACCTAGTAGTGCGTCAGTTACCACAATGTTAGACAGACTCACGTTACCTTCGTTAGTAACTGTGAACGTGTACTCGATAGCTTTTCCAGGATCAGAACAATCACCGCCGTCATCGTACAATGCAGTCTTCACGATTGCGATAGCAGGATCCTGACATAGCGTTGTTATGGTTGAATCATCGGTAGTAACTGTTGATCCGGATAGATCACTAACTACCGTACCATCAGGTGCTGTAC
>CAZTLE010000019.1:0-25658 GCA_964614415.1 uncultured Aureitalea sp.
GGCAGAAGCTGGAAGAAGCGGTGCTGAAGAAAGGGAAACTGACCCAAAAGGAGAAAGAACGAGCGCTTACGCATACCGCCAATTTTCTGGGCCGTACGTACGAAGAGGTTTCCGAGATCTACCCGGAATTCTCCTGTCCCGAGAACGAGCACCGTTTTCTGTATATCATTTATTACCTCGGAAAAGGCGCAATACAGGAGGTGCTTGAGGACGAAAAACGGCTTATCACGTTTAGTCCTGTATTACGTGAGCGACTGGGACATCATATTCATGGCGAGCGGTGGGCACGACATATTAAAAAGGTGCTGAAGGATCATGGTTTGCTGGAACGGCCTATTCACATCATCAGTGCCAATATGCACAGCGTAATGAATACGCTCTTTGCTCCTATTGCCCTGGCCGCCGAATGTAAGGAAAAGACCCGGTTGGAGATCTATGAAGCGCTTAGCGATGACAACAATAAAGTGCTTCGGAAGAAGGTGCATGCCACCGCCATCAAGAATGGAATGATCTATATCGAGGATTCAAGCGGCACAAATATCAATGTCCAGGTATTTGACACGGAAAAAGTGCCGTATACTTCCGAATATACACCCGACTATGCCGAAGACGTGATTCCCCAAAAGCCGGTGATACTGGTCATGGATTACGCCTTCGGAGAGCAGGCCTATGAGACCATGGACGAATTGCTCAAGCCGTATTTGGACAATGGGCGGCGCTATTTCATGAACGTAGAGTCCGTGTCCATAATGGGTAAAGCGGGCATCCTTTCGGGCGGAAAGGGCGACATTATGATCCCTTCGGCGCACGTTTTTGAGGGAACGGCCGACAACTATCCGTTCAAGAACAGACTCAAAAAGGCCGATTTTGTGGAGGACGGCGTCAAGGTATGTACCGGAACCATGATTACGGTACTGGGAACCTCCCTTCAAAATCGTGACATCCTTCGATTCTTCCATGAATCCACGTGGAACGTCATCGGACTGGAAATGGAAGGTGCCCATTATCAAAAAGCGATTCAGGCGGCCTCGAAGATCAGGGGTAGCATTGGCGCCAAGGTAAAAGTTCAGTATGCGTATTATGCTTCCGATAACCCCCTGGAGACAGGGAGCACATTGGCATCGGGAGGATTGGGAACCACAGGGGTAAAACCCACCTATTTGATCACCGAAAAGATACTAAAACTCATTTTAGACGAATCTAAAAATTAATTTTGAGCAACAACAAAGTCTTACTAACAGGGGGTGCAGGCTTCATAGGGTCCAATCATGTGTTGCACATGTTGGAAAACACCAATGATTCGGTTTTTGTCCTCGATAATCTAACCTATGCCGGAGATTTACGCAATCTGAAAGGGGCCGAAGGACATCCCAACTATACATTTATCAAAGGCGATATTTGTGATGAGGAATTGGTTGCTTCCCTGTTCGAAAAGCATGATTTTAACCGGGTGATTCATTTTGCGGCCGAGTCCCATGTGGACAATTCCATTACCGGTCCGGCAGCTTTTATCAAGACAAATGTTGTTGGGACTTTTGTCCTCTTACAGCAGGCCTATCTGCACTGGATGAATGGCCCTAAAGATCTAAAAAGTGACTACAGCAATGCAAGATTCCTGCATGTTTCGACGGACGAAGTCTATGGAACCCTGGGACCCGAAGGCTTGTTCACAGAAGAAACCGCCTATGCACCCAATAGTCCTTATAGTGCGTCCAAGGCTTCTTCGGACTTCATAGTACGCAGCTATTTTCACACCTACGGAATGCCGGTGGTAACGACCAATTGTTCCAACAACTATGGTCCACATCAGCATAAAGAAAAGTTGATACCCACTATTATAAGAAAGGCTCTGGCCGGTGAGCCTATTCCCATTTACGGGGATGGGAAGAATGTGCGGGACTGGTTGTATGTGCGCGACCACTGCAGCGGAATACAGCTTGTACTCGAAACCGGACAACTCGGAGAGACGTACAATATCGGTGGCCGTAATGAGCGCGAGAACATTTACATTGCGGAGACCATTTGCGGCCTCCTGGACGAAATGAAGCCAAAAGATACCAGTTACGCGGAGCAGATCAGCTTTGTTACGGACAGGCCGGGTCACGATTTCAGATATGCGATTGATGCCTCCAAGATCGAAAACGGATTGGGCTGGAAGGCGGCAGAGAATTTCGAGACCGGGATCAGGAAAACCATAGCATGGTATTTAGCTAATTCAGACAGATTATGAAAGGAATTATACTGGCAGGAGGATCAGGCACACGGTTACACCCGTTGACACTTGCGGTGAGCAAGCAACTGATGCCCGTGTACGATAAACCGATGATCTATTATCCGTTGTCTACCCTGATGTACTCGGGCATACGGGAAATTCTCATTATTTCCACCCCCAGGGATCTTCCGCTGTTTGAAAAACTGCTGGGTGACGGGACCAAATTGGGATGTTCGTTTTCGTATGCCGTTCAGGAAGAGCCCCGCGGACTGGCAGAGGCCTTTATCATTGGAAAGGATTTTATCGGGGATGACAAAGTCGCGCTGATACTAGGGGATAATATCTTTTATGGATCAGGACTCAAAGAGTTACTGCGTTCTAATAACGATCCGGATGGAGGCGTTATCTATGCTTACCACGTACACGACCCGGAGCGCTACGGTGTGGTGGAATTCGACGAGGACGGAATGGCCTTGTCCATTGAAGAAAAGCCAACAAATCCAAAGTCCAATTATGCGGTTCCGGGGATCTATTTCTATGACAATTCGGTGGTTGAAATTGCCGCCAACATTGCTCCCAGTGCGCGTGGAGAGCTGGAGATCACCGATGTAAACAATGAATTCCTCAAACGCGGAAAACTTCATGTAAGCATACTTGATAAGGGCACAGCCTGGTTGGACACCGGAACCTTTGCCTCCCTGATGCAGGCTTCTCAGTTTGTCGAGGTCATCGAAGAACGCCAGGGATTGAAAATAGGGGCTATTGAAGAGGCGGCCTATGAAATGGGATATATTACCAGGGAACAATTAATTGCCCTTGCCGAACCCCTTTTAAAGAGCGGATACGGAAAACATTTAATACAATTGGACTAGGCGTGCAGATATCACCAACACCATTGAACGATTGCTTTATTCTCACGCCACGGGTGTTTGAGGACGAACGCGGATTCTTTTGTGAAACCTTCAACCAACGCACCTTCAAGGATGCAACAGGGATCGATGTGGATTTCGTACAGGACAATCAGTCGGTTTCCAGCTACGGGGTATTGCGCGGGCTTCATTTTCAGACCGGGGAGATGGCACAGGCGAAACTGGTGCGTGTAATTAAGGGAAGGGTTCTCGATATTGTAGTAGATATACGGCCAGGCTCCAGTACCTTCGGAAAGCACTTCTCTGTCATTCTGGACGATGTGGACCATCAGCAACTATTTGTGCCACGCGGATTCGCCCATGGATTTGTAACCTTGTCGCCAACGTCGATCTTTGCCTATAAATGCGACAATTTCTACGATGCACAATCGGAATCGGGAATCATCTACAACGACGCAACCCTACAATTGGACTGGCATCTTGAAAAAGAGGAACTCAAACTGTCTGAAAAGGACCTGGAGCTTCCCACCTTTGCCGAAGCCATAGCATAACATTTGTGAAAAAAGTACTTGTTACCGGAGCCAACGGACAACTGGGTCAATGCCTCAGGGATATTGCAGGGGATTACCCGGATTGTGAATTCATGTTTACGTCCCGGGAAGAGCTGCCCATTGAGGATGAAGTAAAACTGACCTCATTCTTTGCAAAGAATGCCATTGATTACTGCATCAATGCAGCGGCGTACACAAATGTTGAGAAGGCCGAAAGCGAGGAAACAACAGCCTTTCGCACCAATGCTGAAGCTGTCAGGACCCTCGCGGAGAAGTGCCGCGAACACCGGGTAACGCTCGTTCACGTTTCGACCGATTATGTTTTCGACGGAAGCAAAGAGACTCCGTATTCCGAAGAGGATGAGACCGGGCCAATCAACGTATACGGGGCTTCTAAATTGAAGGGGGAGCAGTATATCAATGAAATAGGCGGAGCCTGTTTTATCGTGAGAACGTCCTGGTTGTATTCTCAGTATGGCCATAACTTCATGAAAACCGTATTGCGGTTTGCGTCGGAAGAGAAACCCCTAACCGTTACCGAAGAACAGCAGGGGACGCCTACCAATGCAAATGACCTGGCCAGGGCTATTATGGAAATCGTTTCCAGTGGGAGCAAAGCTTACGGCACATACCACTTTAGCAATGAAGGATCAACCAGCTGGTTTGAGTTCGCAAGGGCTATTTTAAGACATTCAGGTCAAAACGAACACATGAACCTTGTGCAACCCGGGCATTACCGTACATTTGCACAAAGACCAAAAAACAGTGTCCTGGACAAGACACGGTTTAAAAATACGTTTGCATGGGAGATTCCGCATTGGGAAACCAGTCTGCAGTCTCTGCTACAACGAACTAACAACTAAAAGAAGTAATTGATGAGCACACAACCGTCATCGACACATCCTGATGAAATGGATATTCAGGATATTTTTTCACTTTTTAAGAGATCATGGTACAGCTTTCTGGCCTTGATATTCAAAGGGATTGACTTCATTTTTAAATTTTGGTGGATCCTGGCACTCCTTATTGTGGGTGGAATCACATTGGGGTATTTTTCCGATAACAGTTCGGGATACAAATCCCGTCTCATTCTGAAGACGAACTACCAGAGTCAGTCGTATGTCTACAACGCAGTGATTCAGTTTAATCAGAACATAAGCGAAGGAGATGTCGAGTTCATGCAATCGGTAGGTCTTAATCCTGCTGATCCCGGCATTGGTAAGGTTTCCATAGAACCCGTGATCGACGTGGTGGGCCTACTGGATAATATTGAAACCAGTAACCGTACCCTGGAAGCCGTAATCGAGCAATTGGAAGTAGAAGACGATAGCGAATTGTTTGCGACCGATCGCTTCTATCGCAATTATAAATTCCACGTGGTCGAAATTGAAATGTCTGCGGAAAAGGATGTCGCTGCCATCGACGCCTTTATGAATTACATCAACGAACAGCCATATGCCCGTGCGTTGGCCAATGAAGGGAAGAAGAATTTTGCGGAGCGCATCGCCCGCAATGAAAAGTCCATTGAGCAGATCGATAAGGTGGTAGACGCCTACGCAGAAACGGCCGAAATTGCCCGTGGATCGCTGGATAACCTGGCTTTCTATAACAATCCTTCCAACGTGAACCTACGTGAGATCTTCATGTACAAAACGGAGCTTGTTACGGAAACCCAGCAACTCAAGAACGAGATGGTCGAGGTTGGAGATACTGCGGTAGTAGTGAGTAGTATTCAAACATCCAAGGATTCTTCTATTACAGATAAGAAATACATCATCTATCCCATCCTGTTCGTATTCGTGTTCCTGTTCCTTGCAGGGGTCCGATTCACCTATGTGACCATGCGAAAGAAAGTACAGGAAGCCAATTTACTGGATTAAGAGCCGTCGTTAAAACCGAGAAACGAATAACATGACGAAAACAGCATTAATAACGGGAGTTACCGGTCAGGACGGAGCCTATCTAAGCGAATTTCTTCTGAAAAAAGGATACAGGGTCCATGGGATTAAGAGGCGCTCCTCTCTTTTTAATACCGATCGCATCGATCACCTTTATCAGGATCCTCACGTGGACAACCGTAACTTTTTCTTGCACTACGGGGACCTTACAGACAGTTCCAACCTGTTGCGCATTATTCAGGAATCACAACCTGATGAGATATATAACCTGGGCGCAATGAGCCACGTACAGGTCTCTTTCGAAATGCCGGAGTACACCGCCAATGTGGACGCCCTGGGAGCCTTGCGTATCCTGGAAGCCGTACGGGCCTTGGGCATGGAAAAGAAGACCAGAATTTACCAGGCCTCAACTTCCGAACTGTACGGAAAGGTGCAGGAAACCCCTCAAACGGAAACAACTCCTTTTTACCCGAGAAGCCCTTATGCAGTGGCCAAGCTATATGCATATTGGGCCACGGTGAATTACAGAGAAGCGTATGATATGTTCGCCTGTAACGGGATACTGTTCAACCATGAATCCCCTATCCGTGGAGAAACCTTCGTAACCCGAAAGATCACGAGGGCTGCGGCGCGAATTGCCCTGGGACTTCAGGAGAAGACCTATCTGGGGAATCTGGACGCAAAGCGTGACTGGGGACATGCCAAAGACTATGTGAAGATGATGTGGATGATCCTGCAGGCCGATGAAGCCGAGGACTGGGTGATCGCTACCGGGAAAACAACTTCGGTACGGGACTTTGTTCGAATGGCCTTTGCTCATATTGGGGTTACCCTCGAGTTTAAGGGAGAAGGAGTCAATGAAGTCGGAATCGTAAAAGAAGCGACCAACTCCGATTACAAAGTAAAAGTAGGACAGGAGGTTGTGGCGGTGGATCCCAAGTATTTTAGACCTACCGAGGTGGACCTGCTTATCGGGGATGCTTCAAAAGCGCATAACAAACTGGGCTGGCACCCGGAATATGAACTGGAAGATCTCGTGGAAGACATGATGGCCAGCGACATAAAGTTGATGCAAAAGGACAGCTACCTGCGTGATGGCGGGTACAATACACTAAACTACTTCGAATAGCCAGATGGAGAAGGACGCTAAGATATATGTGGCCGGTCATAGAGGACTGGTGGGTAGTGCCATTGTCAAAGCCCTAACGCAAAAGGGGTTTGACAATATTATTGGCCGAACACGATCCGAGCTGGACCTTACCAATAGTGAGGCTGTTGCTGCCTTCTTTGCAGCCGAAAAGCCTGAATACGTTTTTCTGGCTGCTGCCAAAGTGGGAGGGATTGTTGCCAACAATGTGTTCCGGGCGGATTTCATCTATGAAAACCTGATGATTCAGAACAATTTGATCCATCAGAGTTATAAGCACGGCGTTAAGAAGCTACTCTTCCTGGGAAGCACCTGCATCTATCCCAAGGAAGCGCCGCAACCAATGCCCGAAGATTCCCTGCTTACAGGGGTGTTGGAGTATACAAACGAACCCTATGCCATCGCCAAGATCGCCGGTATTAAGATGTGCGAAAGCTACAATTTGCAATACGGCACCAATTTCCTGGCGGTTCAGCCTACCAACCTGTACGGGATCAACGATAATTTCGACCTGGAGAACTCACATGTTTTACCGGCACTGATCCGAAAGATGCACCTCGCTAAGTTACTTTCCGAAGGAGATGACGCGGGTGTTATGAAGGATCTGGGAGTTAGTTCTATGCATGAGGCAAGGCCCGTTTTGGATAAATACGGAGTGTCGGCGTCATCGGTGGAAATATGGGGAAGTGGAAACCCGAAGCGGGAGTTCCTTTGGAGCGAGGATATGGCCGATGCCTGCGTATACATCATGGAGCAGGTGGATTTTGAAGATGTAAAAGGAGATGATCCTGAAGTACGGAACACCCATATCAACATAGGATGTGGAGAAGATATTTCAATACGCGATGTCGCAGGGATCATCAAAGAAACAGTTGGATTTAACGGCACACTGGAGTATAACACTTCCCGTCCGGATGGCACGCCAAGGAAACTTACAGATACCACCAAGCTCAATAACCTGGGTTGGAAACCCGAAATGACATTACCTGAAGGGATTCGCAGGCTATACGAATGGTATCGTGACAATAACAGCTAGTGGATGAATATAAAGCGGTCACTCAATAAGGACATTTTGGAAACACTGTCGAAAAGCGGTGTGTATATGATGTTCCGGGTATTGGCTTTTTTATTCACCTATCTGTTTGCATATCTCGTGGTTCGCTACTTTGGAGAAGGAGCTTATGGATTTGTCACCCTTGCTTTTACTGTATTGGTGATTATAACCACGCTAAGTGTGTGGGGTTTTGACATCAATCTTACGAAGATATTTGCTGAAAACGACAGTGTTGAACGGCATTCTTCCAAGTATACTACGTCAGCACTAATATCCCTGCTTACGGCCTGCTTTTTCGGATTGCTCATTTACCTGAACAGTGACCTTATTTCCGAGCGTGTTTTCAACAAACCCGGACTTACGCCCTATTTGAAATGGGCGGCTGCCACAATCCCGGTATGGGGTATTATACTCATGACTGCAGGGGTTTTCCGGGGCCTGAAGAACATCCTGTTGTTCTCGATTTTTATGAGTTTCGGGCGGTTTTTCCTGGCCTGTGCCGTGCTGTTGGTGCTGTACTTTGGTGTCGAGCAATCCCATACTATTGAGGGGTTCCCCATGTTTGCGCACTTCCTGGGCCTGGCTGTTTTATTTGTAGTGGCGCAGCTTATGGTCTTCAGAAAGATCAGAAAACCAAAGATTTCCTTTGATCCCGATTTCAAGAAGTACTTCCGAAGCACTCTGCCCATTTTGCTTTCGGCTTCGCTGGTTATCCTGCTTACCTGGATCGACAAGATATTTCTGGGAATCTATGTGGAAGAAGCACAAATTGGAGTGTACGATATAGCGATTCGTATTTCAATGTTTATCGTCTTCAGTCTCGATGCTATCAATTCGATATTAACCCCTAAGATCTCGACGGCCTACTACAACAATAACCTGAAGGCCATGCAGAAGGAGATCGATTTCATTTCGAAAGTGAACATGGTGCTTTCATTAGGGGTATTTGTGATGATCCTGCTGTTTGATCAGTTTATTTTCGGAATCTTCGGAAGCAATTTTCTCATGGGGCAAACGGCCCTGATCATTGTGGCAGTGGGACAGTTGATCAATTCTTACACGGGGCCGGTTTGGAATATTATGCAGATGACCGGTTATCAGGCGTTATTATCAAAGATCCTGTTGATCACACTTGGAATTAATGTGGTGCTCAACCTGTTCCTGGTGAAGTTATACGGTATTAACGGGGCGGCGACCGCTACGGCTATAAGCCTGGTGTTTTGGAACTGCATAGCCTCGTACTTTATTTACAAAAAACTAAAAATAAGGACCTTCTATCTGCCTGCCGGATTGAGGGCAAAACATACGTGATTAAGGTATTAAAAAGCAAGTTGGAGCAGTTTTTTCGGTTGTTACTCGTCAATTTTGTAACTCCGAAGAACGACTCTATTTTGGTGGTGGAGTACCCCAAGTCCGGTGGGACCTGGCTGGGGCAGTTAGTCTCCGGATATTTCGATATACCGTTTCCCAGAAATAAATTTCCAACGACCAAAAAATCCGTTTTTCACGGGCATTACCTGCCCAACAAACGCATCACCAAAAACCGAAAGATCATACTGCTGGTACGTGACGGAAGGGATGTGATGATCTCACTGTATCATCACCAGCTCATCTGGAACGAAAAGAACAAACTCAATCCTAAGAAGGTAGATTACTACCGGAAAGAGTCGGGCTTCGATAATTTCGAGGATGTGAAAGAGAACATGGGAGCCTTTATCGATTTTTCGTTTACCCACCGGCCTTCCAAACTGCAGCACTTCACCTACCAGGGAAACTGGCAGGAGTTCAATGCGGCCTGGCTGGAGGAAATGGGAAAGAACGACAACATCTTTCTTATCACCTATGAAGAGCTGTTGGAAGACACTTCTAAGGCGATGCGAAGGCTTATAACCGATTTTTTCAAAGAAAAGGAGGTAGATGCCGATCGGCTTAAAAAGGTCGTGGAAAAGTTCTCTTTTGAGCGCCAGACCAACCGCCAAAAAGGAGATGAGAATGCCTCGAGTTTCCTGAGAAAGGGAATAAGCGGGGACTGGAAGAATTATTTTGGGGATGAAGAAAAACGAAAGTTTAAAAATCACACCGGGGACATGTTGGTGGCTCTGGGGTACGAAAACGATGTGAACTGGTAATACTTATCATGGTGCTTTAAGCCCATAGTAACTATGAGACTGAAGATATTCTTAGTGTTTCTTTACGTGTTATTCACGTTTTTGCTCTTCTTCTTTTTTGAGGGGAGTGTGGCACTATGGATGTCCTTTTTCGTCAATGCCCTTATGGTTTTCGGGATCATGTGGTTTCATCTCTTCGTAGAACGGGAGTATTCGCCTTTCCTTTCGGCCTATATCGTATTCAACTTCCTGTTCTTCACAGTAGCACCGGTGGTTCAGATCACCTCTTTTGAAGGCACTAATCCCGAGTACACCAATTATTTCCCGCACAAGGATTCCATTGCGATCTATGCCAATACGCTCATATCCATATTTCACGTTGTTTTCTTCATGGGATATCTGTTTTTCAAGAAATTCGGAAGGTCCCGAAAGAAGCCTGTTCCGTCACAGTTCTCATACAGGGCATTGCCGGTAACAATCGTTATAATCGCCGTCTTTACGGCCCTGATATTTTTGGCGAGCTACACCTTCGTGAATGATGAAATATCCCGCCCGGCCTGGAAGAAATCGGTCTTTTCTCCAGGGGTGCAGTTGCTTTGGAAGAAGGTGTTCTTTATGGTTCCCTTTGCCGGAATCGCACTCTGTGTTCAGTACTTCAGAAAGAAAGGAAAGAAAGCGCTCAATACACTTATGATCGTCGCGACCCTGTTCTTTTTCTTCGTGTTGCTCATGTGGTTTAAGAATCCGCTCACCGAGAAACGAAATGCATTGGGGCCCATCTACATTTGCTTTATCTTTTTATTCACGCCCCGTTTGCTGAATTCGAATACCAAGACCCTGTTTTTCCTGTTCCTAACCATGATCGTTGTTTTCCCGTTATCGGCGGTTTTTACTCATACCGATGCCTCTTTTGAAGAGATCACCAAAGATCCTTCGATCTTCTTCGAACAGATGAAAGGAGGCGGAATTGCTTCGGCGTTCAACACCCTGAACTACGATGCATTTTCCAATATCATGGCCACGATCGATTTTGTGAGGGATTACGGATTCTCCATGGGATATCAGTTGCTAAGTGCATTCCTGTTCTTTGTGCCGCGCAGCCTGTGGGAAGCGAAGCCTTATACAACCGGTCAGGTAGTGGGTGAACACCTCATGGAAAAGCATGATTTCGCATACTTCAACCTGTCTAACCCCATGGTCTCCGAAGGCTATGTGAACTTTGGCATCTTTGGGGTTATCCTGATGGCTATCGCCCTGGGATTTGTGATTGTCCGGTTGTTCAGTTGGTTGCAGAGTGAGGACTACCTCAAAAAGATCATGGCGTTCTATTTCGCCCTGCACTTGTTATTTTTATTACGTGGAGATTTCGGAAACGGATTCTCATACTACATTGGCCCTTTACTGGGAGTGATTGCCATTCCCCGAATGATTGAATATTTTACCAAACAGCTTATCTTAAAACAAAAGGCATGGAAACGGTCAAAAACTCAGGCACATTTAGAGCAGTGATCATGACGCTGGGGCTTCTTTTCGCCCTGGTAATCCTGCCGTCCAACGCAAAGGCCTATGCGATTCTCATCTTTGGGGCCGCTGTGTTTGCTCATCTGCTCAGCAGAAAATGGCACTTCGACTGGAAGTTCTTTCTCACCAATGGGCTGTTATTCCTACTGGTAGGGATTACAGTGCTGTACAGCGATAACATGGATTATGCCTTTAAGAAGCTGCAGAGTATGGCGTCGCTGCTGGTGTTTCCGTTTATTTTCGCCCTGTTCACCAAGGAAGAAGGGAAGCGGATTTTCAGAAATATCACTACCTACCTGTGGATTTATGTCATCGCGGTATTCCTCATCAATGTGGTGCCCTTTATCTATTTCTACGCCACCGAGTATTCGTGGAGCGAAATGGTTATCCACTATGCAACAGTAGTGCGGGTAAAGATGGGGAAATTCAATGTTCATCCCATCTATCTGTCCATGCACTGTAGTGCAGCCATCTTATTTTCCTTCTACATTTTCCGGAAGCTGAAGTCCAAATGGGCCATCGTCCTGCTCCTTCTCATGGACATCACCTTCCTCACGTTTTTACTGTACTATGCCAAGAAGGGCCCCATCATCGCACTGATCGTTGTTTTCTCTTTGTTCATTTTGTTCCAGTACAAAAAAGGGTATCTACGGCTGTATTTGCTTATAGTAGGAGCCCTGATATTACTTACACTGGCCATTCCCAAGACCCGGGATCGGTTTGTGGAACTGGTGAAGATCGAGAACCTGTCCGAAGGCGAGGTGACTTCGACCAATATCAGATACACCATCTATATAACGGCTATGGAGATGGTTAAGCGCTCCCCTATTGGAGGATATGGGATTGGCGATTACAATTATGTGCTGCAGGATCAGTTTAAAGCCGACGGTCAAAAATTCCTCTACGAAGAACATTACAATGCACACAATCAGTATCTCAGCATGTTGCTCATAGGCGGAATTCCACTGCTATTGATGTTCGTGATCATGTTCGGATTGAATATGATCTACGCGATCCGATTCAACAACCAGTTGCTCATTCTGCTCATTTTCTTTTACAGTATTGTGATGTTCACCGAGAACATCCTGGAGCGGGAGGACGGAGTGATCTTCTTCTCTTTTTTCCTCAATTTCTTTGCCTTAAGAAGCCTCTATGCCAGCGAAGACAGTGAAGAATAAACGAATCCTAATGATCGGGCCGTTTCCCGATCCGCTAATGGGAATGTCGGTGGCAAATCAGGTGTTGTTCAACTCCCTGAAGAGTCGGCAGTACAGGGTTGACCGCGTCAATACGGCCATGTATGCTTTCGACGAACGACCCGGTGCATTTTCGGTGGGCAAACTGCTTCATTTTTTAAAACCGAACATTTACCTGTATAAAGTACTTCGAGCGAGCGCCGTGTACGTCACACCGGGTCAGACTTTTTTCGGGGTATCCAAATACAGTTTGTTCTTTCTCGTTAGCCGTCTGTTTCGAAAGGACTTGATATTGCACATCCATAGCAATGTCATTCGGGAGGAATATGAAGGCAACAAAGGGTTTAAGAAATGGTATATGGGCTTTCTGCTTAAAAGAGCTACAAAAGCCATTGTACTTTCGCCTTCCCATGTGCACAATATGGAACCCTTTCTCGCCAAAGACAAGATCTTTTCCGTAGTCAATTTTGTACAACCGGAGTATATAATTCCTTCCCATGAAGTGAATAAAAAGGACATGGCCGGTAAGCGCATTATCTTCCTGAGCAATTTGATGACCGGTAAAGGCATCTTATATCTGCTCGAAGCACTTAAAGACATAGCGGAATCCAACGTATCTTTTGAAGCACGATTGGCCGGAGATATGGATGGAACAATTAAGGATGAGGTATCCGCCTATGTGGATGCACTGCCAAACGTAACCTACCTGGGGGTGGTGCGCGGCACTGAGAAAAAAGCACTGTTAGACTGGGGAAACCTCTTTGTCTTCCCGTCATATCTTACTGAAGGGCTGCCACTCTCCATCCTTGAGGCTATGGGAACGGGAAATATGGTGATCGCTACCCGGCACCCTTCCCTTGAAGACCTTTTTGAAGACGGATCCATTCGATATATCGAAAAGCAATCGGCCGGGTCCATCCGGGAAGCACTGGAAGCCGACTATTCTAAAACGCTGGAAGTACGACAGGAAAATCATCGTTTTGTCTCCCGCAGATGTAGCGTAGATAAGTTCACAGATTCGGTAGTAAATGTTATTTTTGGCGATGCTTCAAATGACCACGATGAAGGATAAGCACATCACGTTAATAGGGTTAAATTTCTACCCGGAAAGCACAGCCATAGGTCTGTACTCCACACAACTGGCTCGCCACCTGGAAGAACAGGGGGCCAAACTGGACGTGATTACCGCCTTTCCCTACTATCCGCAATGGAAGATTGCACCGGAGTACAAGGACAAGCCTCGTTTTCTAACCGAGGAATTTGAGAACATGACCCTGCACCGGTTTCGGCAATATACACCGGCACAACCCTCTTTTGTAAAAAGAGTGCTTCACATTGTAGACTTTACCATAGGGTCCTTCATGAACCTGAGGAAAGTGAAGAAGTGCGATTATGTGATTTCCGTGATCCCGTTCACCAGTTCGGCATTTCTTGGCAATCTGCTGAAACGGAGGTTCAAAGCCAAGCACTGGATCCATATTCAGGATTTTGAGTTCGATGCTGCCTTTCAATCGGGGGTAGTGCAATCGGGCAAGCAGAAGAAGGGATTGCTACACCGGCTTTTAATGTGGATAGAGCGCCGTGTGTTGGCAAGGGCCGATCGCGTGAGTACTATTTCCCATCTCATGATGGATAGCCTATCGGCCAAGACGGAAAGTGACCGGTATTACCTGCCCAACTGGATTGACGCCAAAGACATAGACCCTTCAAAAAGCAGGCCCCATGGCTACCTGTCTTCTTCAAAATTTAAACTG
Source organism: uncultured Aureitalea sp. (assembly GCA_964614415.1). Classification (GTDB taxonomy): domain Bacteria; phylum Bacteroidota; class Bacteroidia; order Flavobacteriales; family Flavobacteriaceae; genus CAZTLE01. The sequence continues at coordinate 14,311 of CAZTLE010000019.1, forward strand.
TTGTATTCCGGAAGTATCGCCGACAAGCAGGACTGGGATTTCTTCATGAAGTTGGTGGATCGGCTGGATTTTGAGCGGTTCGAGATCGTAATCGTCGGTGATGGCGCCCAACGGAAACCGTTGGAGGAACGCGTTGCCGAATACCCGGGAATAAGTCTTTACCCTCCGGTGCCTTACGAGGAATTGAATGACTTGTTATGTGGTGCCGACGCTCATTTTCTCTTTCAGAAAGCTGAAGTACTGGACACGGTGATGCCATCCAAAATTCTTGGAATGATGGCCAGTGCCAAACCGTCTGTTATAACGGGCCATCCCGATTCCGAAGTAGCCAAAGTGATGCAGCAGTCGGAGGGAGGATATTACGTTCCCAACAACGAACTTCAGTCCGTATTGGATCACCTGGAAACCCTTTATAAAAACAAGGAAGCGGCGGGGCAAATGGGAGAACGCGCGCGAGCGTTCGTAACCCGGGAGTTTGCCAGAATACCCATCCTGGAGGAGTTTACAAAGGAACTGGCCGGATTATAGTGGCACAAAGACTTCAGTAGCTAAGAATACTTCATTACTTTTGCCGATAAAATAAAGAACAGATGAAAATAGCTGTTGTAGGAACTGGATATGTAGGACTGGTCACTGGTACTTGCCTGGCGGAAACCGGGAACGAGGTCATCTGTGTGGACATTGACGAAGCCAAAGTGGCTAAAATGAGGGAGGGAATTGTTCCTATCTACGAACCCCATTTGGACGTGCTTTTTGAGCGCAATATCAAGGCCAAACGATTGCGTTTCACCACTTCGCTGGATGAAGGCCTGGATCATGGAGATATCATTTTCCTGGCGCTGCCAACCCCGGAAGATGAAGATGGTTCTGCCGACCTTTCGTACGTTTTGAACGTTTCCGAAGACATCGGAAAGAAGATAAAAGAATACAAGGTAGTCGTTGATAAAAGCACCGTACCGGTAGGTACTGCCGATAAAGTACGTCAGGTTATAGGTCAAAACGCGGCTTGTGATTTTGACGTCGTTTCCAATCCGGAATTCCTGAGAGAAGGCTTTGCCGTAGATGATTTCATGAAGCCGGAGCGCATCGTAATTGGCTCCAGCAGTGAGAGGGCAACGCAACTCATGAAAAAGCTGTTCGCCCCGTTTGTCCGTTCCGGAAACCCTATCATTACTATGGATGAGCGGTCCGCCGAGTTGACCAAATACGCAGCAAATTCGTTCCTTGCCACCAAGATCACTTTCATGAACGAGATCGCAAACTACTGCGAGATTGTGGGGGCCGATGTCGATAAAGTTCGAATAGGTGTAGGGAGTGATTCCCGCATCGGAAAACGTTTTCTGTTTCCCGGGATTGGATATGGAGGTTCCTGTTTCCCGAAAGATGTGAAAGCATTAAAGAAAGCGGGAGCGGATGATAACTTCGATTTTAAGATCCTGAATGCGGTAGATGCGGTGAACGAGCAGCAGAAGACCATTCTGCTACCCAAGATAGAGCGGTATTTTGGGAATCTTTCCGGAAAGCGGATCGCTGTCTGGGGACTGGCCTTTAAGCCTGAAACCGACGATATAAGAGAGGCTCCATCCATCAATATGATGAATGCGCTCCTGGAGCGCAGCGCAACACTTTCGGTCTTCGATCCGGAGGCCATGCCCAATATTCAGAAGAAATTTGGAGATCGATTGCACTATGCCGGCTCGATGTACGAGGCACTCGAGAATGCCGATGCCCTGCTTATATGCACCGAATGGAGTATTTTCAGAACACCGAATACCGTCAAAATGAAGGAATTGATGAACAACGCACTAATTTTTGACGGACGGAACCTGTACAATGTGGAGGATATGGAATCCGAAGGATTTACCTATATTTCCATTGGCCGAAAAGAAGTCAACGCATGAAACGTGTGCTAATTACCGGAGCAGCCGGATTCCTGGGGTCACACCTTTGTGACCGTTTTATCAATGAGGGATACCATGTAATTGGTATGGACAATCTCATTACCGGGGATCTCAAGAATATTGAACACCTGTTCAAGCTGGAGCACTTCGAGTTCTACCATCACGATGTTACCAAGTTTGTTCATGTTCCGGGAAAAGTGGATTACATTCTTCATTTTGCATCACCGGCGAGTCCGATAGATTATTTGAAGATTCCCATCCAAACACTAAAAGTAGGCTCATTGGGAACCCATAATCTTCTGGGACTGGCCAAAGAAAAGAAAGCGCGAATTCTCATTGCATCAACTTCCGAAGTGTATGGAGATCCTTTGGTACATCCGCAAAATGAGGATTACTACGGAAACGTAAGCGCAATCGGACCACGTGGGGTATACGATGAGGCAAAACGCTTTCAGGAGTCCATCACCATGGCCTATCACCGGTTTCATGGGCTAGAAACCCGTATTGCACGGATTTTCAATACCTATGGCCCCAGGATGCGTCTCAATGATGGTCGGGTGATCCCGGCGTTTATCGGTCAGGCATTGCGGGGAGAAGACCTTACGGTATTTGGTGACGGATCGCAAACACGGTCGTTCTGCTATATCGATGATCAGATTGAAGGGCTGTATCGCTTGTTGTTGAGTGACTATGTGTTGCCCGTCAATATTGGAAATCCGGATGAGATCACGATTTTGGAGTTTGCCAATGAGATCATTCAGCTTACGGATTCCGATCAAAAAATAGTGTACAAACCACTGCCTCAGGATGATCCGTTGCAACGAAGACCGGACATTACGAGGGCCAAAGAGATATTGGGATGGGAGCCGAAAGTATCAAGAACCGATGGAATGAAGGCAACCTATACGTACTTTAAGAGTCTTACCAAAGAAGAGCTGTTTAAAAGCGAGCATAAAGATTTCTCCAGACATATCCGGCAATAACGAATGATATTTAAAAGAGGGAGATATTCGGGGTTCTTGCGACCTATATCGTATTCGATTGATTTATTGATCATCAATCTGCTACCCGTATATTTCTTCAACAGCAATTTTGAATATCTCAACTTCGTCATTTTTGTGTCAATCGCCTGGATTCTTGTATCTCTGAAGACCAACTTCTACGAGATTTATCGCTTTACGCAGGTGACTAAAATTGTATCGCTCGTTGGACAACAGGGGGCGATTTTCTTTTTAATTGTCTTTGCCTTTTTTGGGTTCTACAGCAATGTCACCAAAGATCCGTACTCAGTGATACGCTACGTATTACTGGTTATGTTGCTGGTAATGACCTTTAAGCTGGCCATCTATTACCTGCTGAAAAAATACCGGCGTATCCTGGGAGGTAACCTGCGAAGAGTGGTGATCGTAGGGCTAAACCAGAAAACGGATCAGCTTCGGAAGTTCTTCAATGACAACCCCGGATACGGTTACAAACTACAGTATACGTTCGACCTTAATGGGCCTGATAAAGTGACCATTGAAGAGTGCCTGGATTACATAGCAGAGAATGAGATCGATGAGGTGTATTCATCGGTAGCCGAGATCAACAACACAGACCTTATCAAGCTTATCGATTTTTGTGATAACAACCTCAAGATACTCAAATTCCTTCCGGACAATAAGGAGATATACACCAAGAAACTGGATTTTACCTACTACGGGTTTCTTCCTATTCTGGCACTTCGGAAGATTCCAATGGATGAGCCTTTCAACAAGTTCATCAAGCGAAGTTTTGACGTTGTTCTTGCGCTCATCATTATTGTTGGGCTGCTGTCGTGGCTAACGCCGTTACTGGGACTTATCATAAAACTGGAATCCAAAGGGCCGGTGTTCTTTAAGCAAAAGAGAAACGGACTGGACTACAAGGAGTTTTATTGCTATAAATTCCGGTCGATGAAACCCAACCCTATGGCACACCTCTATCAGGCTACACGGGGTGACGAGCGGGTAACGCGCATAGGACGGATCATTAGAAAGACAAGTATCGATGAACTTCCGCAGTTCATAAACGTGCTGAAAGGAGAAATGTCCGTCGTAGGGCCGAGACCGCACATGGTGAGTCACACACATATGTACGCCGAGCGTATTGACAAGTTCATGGTACGCCACTTCGTGAAACCGGGAATTACCGGATTAGCGCAGGTGAGCGGATATCGCGGAGAGGTAGAATCGGATGCCGATATCATTAATCGCGTAAAATATGATATCTTTTACCTCGAAAACTGGTCCTTGTTTTTAGACCTTAAGATCGTTTTCCAGACCATTTACAATGCCTTACGAGGAGAAGAAAAAGCCTACTAATGCTGCGCGAAACCCCCTGGTTTCGGTCATCACTCCGCTCTATAATTCCGAACAATTCATTGAAGAAACCATAAGAAGCGTGCAGGCGCAGACCTATACGCACTGGGAACATATCATCGTTAATGACGCCTCGACCGATGGGTCTGCCGGGATTGTATCAAAACTGGCTGACGAAGATCCCCGTATCCGCTTTGTCGATCTTACCGAGAACAAAGGGGCAGCCTTTTGTCGCAACCGCGCTACCGAACTTGCCACCGGGGACCTTATCGCCTTTCTGGATTCGGATGACCTTTGGGCGCCCGAAAAACTCGAACGCCAACTCCAGTTTATGGAAGAACACGGACTCGATGTTTCCTATACCAGTTATGTGCACATGGACGAGTCTGGCAAGGACCTGGGAAAAAGGATCGTGGCACTACCGGTTCTTGCCTACGAAAAGCAACTGCGAAACAACTATGTGGGGAATTTAACAGGTATGTACCGGGCAGCAACCCTTGGGAAAGTGCTGGCTCCAAACATTCGAAAAAGGCAGGATTGGGCCGTATGGCTGGAGGCCATAAGCCGCAGTGGGAAACCGGCCATGGGACTGGACGAAGACCTTTCGCGATATCGCGTGAGAAAGGGCTCGATAAGTGCCAACAAATGGAACCTTGTGAAGTACAATTTCAAATTCTATCGCGACCACCTGGGATACTCCTGGTTTAAGTCTGTGTATTGGTTGAGCCGCTTCTTTGCGGAGTACTTTTTCGTACGCCCAAAACTGATCAAGAAGGGATAAGGGAGGTAAATTGTTTCAGCTTACCGCGTTTGCTTCGATCCAGCACGGCAACGCGTTCGAAAGTCAGTTTTAAGTTCGGCTCCAAATACTTCCACAAGGCATTTTCCATGACCTGTATTTCTTCGGAAGTAAGTTCACGCCCGGAAGCATATAAGATCTTGAACGAATCAACCGCATGCTGCTCTATCACAAACTCGCTCACATTACCGTCGTCTTCAATAATACTTTTGGTGACATAGTAAAAGGTAAGTCCGGGGACTGTTTTTCCACTAGGTAGTGTTGCCACATCATTGGTACGGCCTATAAGTTCCTGAAGTACCGGCTTCTTGTATGTGCTGGCCGGCGAGAAAATACCTGTATCACCGATCTCATAACGGATCATTGGGTGTGCCTTGTTGTATAACGAGGTGATCACCACCCTTCCGGGCTGTCCGTTGGGGACGGGTTTGTTTTCGTCATCCAGGATCTCTACAAAGAGCGTTTCACTGTTGACTACGAACTCCCCCTGTTTGTTTTCGAAAGCGATGAGATCCAGTTCCGAAGCGCCGTATTCATTAATCACCGGGACGCCAAGTACCTCCTGCATAAGCTGCTTATCACTTTCAAACAACATCTCACTTGTTACAATACAATATTTGAGTGTGGGGCATACCTCGGTTAGTGTTAGATCCTTTCGTTTCAGGAATTTTGCGAAGAGTACGATGGAACTTGTATATCCGTTAATATAGTCGAACTTTTTTCTTCGGAAGACAGCCAGGAACTGTTCCAGTTTGGCATCCGAAAGGTTGAAAATGGGAAAGCGATAACGGTGGCTTAACCAATCCTTTATGCGTTCTTTTCGGTATCCTTTGGCGTCCAGGGGGATCCCATAAAATCGAGCCTGAAGCGACTTGTTAAAATCAAGTCCGTACCAACCAAAGCGATCGTATATCTCCGCCCAGGTGAGCGCATGGCAAAACTTGTCTTTGGCAAAAATAAAGGGATGTCCGCTGGAACCGGATGTTTTATTTACATACACATTTTTGGGGGTGAAACCGGTTGAAAGCCGCTCGGTTAACGGTTTTTGTAGGTCCTTCTTTTGCATTACCGGCACGTCGTTCCAATCATCGAAAACCCGGTGATCGACGAAGTCGCGGTACGTCCTGTTGTTCACCAGATGGTAATCGAGTATGGTGGCGCGTTGGCCCTTGACATAGGCTTCGAAATCAGTCTCGGGAATCTCCTGGATGTCCTGTAAGCGGCGCTGCGCATCTCGGAGAGGAAAGCCACTAAGCCGGAGAGTGAGATCGAATAAATTCAAACGACGAAAAATTAGAGGAACAAGTTAATGAAACTGCATTTTGGAAAAAAATCAATGTTTTTTCCAAAATGCATAGTTGAATTAATCCCACCCAATGGCGGGATCTTTTTTTGTCATTTCGAGTGTGGCTGTTGTTAGACAGCTAAAGCAAGAAACCTCATCTGATGCTATTAGACTCCTCCAACTAATCCAGTGAGGTTTCTCCATGGGAATGCATGTTGGAAAGGACTATCGAATAATGTTCAAACCACTTTTGTAGCGGGGTAAAAACATCTATTTTTGCGTCACAGAATTCAAACAATTCCCACATGAACATACTTGTACTAGGCTCAGGAGGTAGAGAACACGCCTTTAGTCATGCTATTTCGAAGAGCGCGCATTGCGACACCCTTTTTGTAGCCCCTGGAAACGCAGGAACACAATCTATTGCTACGAACCTGGCCATTTCGGTGACCGACTTCCCGGCGATAAAGGCCGCTGTGTTGGAGCATAGTATCAATATGGTCGTTGTGGGACCGGAAGATCCCCTGGTACGCGGTATCGTGGATTTCTTTGGTCAGGATGATGAACTGAAAAACGTCATGATCGTTGGGCCGTCTGCCGAGGGAGCAAAGCTGGAAGGCAGCAAGGAGCGGGCGAAAGAGTTTATGATGAAGCATGGCATCCCAACCGCGAGCTATCAAAGCTTTACGAAGGAAAAACTGGAAGAGGGAAAACAATTTCTTGACACCCTTCAACCTCCGTATGTGTTAAAGGCGGATGGCCTGGCTGCCGGAAAAGGAGTGTTGATTCTTTCCGATAAGGAAGAAGCTAGAACCGAACTCGAGAATATGCTCTCCCATGCAAAATTCGGCGCGGCCAGTGAAAAGGTGGTAATCGAAGAATTTTTGGACGGGATTGAACTAAGCGTGTTCGTGCTAACCGATGGTAAGAACTACAAAATACTTCCAACGGCGAAAGACTACAAGCGCATTGGAGAGGGCGATACGGGTCTTAACACGGGAGGTATGGGTGCGATTTCACCGGTGCCTTTTGCCAATGAGGATTTCATGAAGAAGATCGAAGACCGAATTGTAAAACCCACGGTAGATGGTCTGGCCGAAGAGAATATTGACTATAAAGGCTTCATTTTTATCGGACTTATCAAAGTAGACCGGGAACCCAAGGTGATCGAGTACAACGTGCGTATGGGTGACCCGGAAACCGAAGTGGTACTGCCCCGCATTGAAAGCGATCTCGTGGCACTGCTCAAAGCAACTGCTCTTGGAGCGTTGGATTCGGCTTCACTGAGCGTGGATCCCAGAGCTGCGACCACGGTTATGGTGGTTTCCGGAGGATATCCCGAGGCCTATAAAAAAGGGAAGGTAATTTCAGGAGCGGATTCGATCACAGATTCTATTGTATTTCACGCAGGAACCCGAATGGAGAGTGGCCAGCCCGTCACCAATGGAGGCCGTGTGATTGCCATTACCTCGCTGGATGAGGATTTCAGAAAGGCACTAAAAAAATCGTATCAAAACATAGAAAAACTACATTTCGATACGATGTATTATCGCAGGGATATCGGGTTCGACCTATCCTAAATAGGAATGGGAGGTCACCGATTTATCTTCTTCTCCGTTATCGTTAAAGGTTTTCAATTGCTTCATCCAATACATGAAGGCCACGAAACCGATAATTAGGAATAACCAGGACACCATATTGGAAGACCACCAGTTGGTTGCATCAAGGCCACGCAACTGCTCGTAAGGCCAGAACAGCACGTCTTCAGAAAAAGATTGAATTCCTTCAAAAAAAGTTCTCCAGGACATATCTTTACATTTATCAGCACAAAAATATAAATTAGATCACATGCTTACAAGCTTTTTCGGGAAATCCAGTCCGGTAAATTACTTACTAGCTTGTCTGTTTATATTTTTCGCCTACCTGATATACACAGTCTTAAAATTTCAGGGTGAAATTACGCCCTTGTTCATTGGAGAACACCTGCTCCGTGTGGTCTTGTTGGTTTTTTCGGTATTACTGCTCGATTTTATGATCAGAAAGAATGCGCTTACCCTGTCCAACACCTATGGAATATTTCTGTTCAGTTGTTTCCTGGTAGGGATACCGGCCGTTTTTGCCAGTACCCCATTGGTTGTAGCCAATACTTTTGTCTTACTGGCCATGCGAAGGATTTTTAGTTTGCATACAAATTTTAATAACGAGAAGAAGATTCTGGATGCGGCCATTTGGATTACCGTAGCCTCCTTTTTTTACTATTGGAGCTTGCTGTTCTTCCCGGTGCTTATTTATGCTACTGTTCGGAAGGAGGGATTTCGGTTTCGGCACCTGTTCATTCCTGTGTTGGGATCGGCTACAGCACTTATCATCTATACGGCCATATATGCCCTGGCAACGGACTCATTTCAGTGGACGGCCAATTGGTTGCAACAGATCGGTTACGACTTTACACCTTACAGTCAAATGGAGCTACTGCTCGTGGCCACCTTGTTTGGCACTTTCCTCATATGGGCAGGCCTCTATATCATGAGAACGATATCCACAGTCCCGAAGAAACTAAAACCCCTAAAATACCTGCTTTTGGTCACTGCTGCATTCGCGATACTGGCGGCGATAGCGGCCCCGGTCAAAACCGGAGGAGAACTTATCTTCTCAATCGGCCCGCTGGCCATTGTTATGGCAAACTATATAGAGCGATTGGAGGAGTTTTGGTTTAAAGAACTACTGCTATGGGTTGTGTTATTGCTCCCGATAGGTTTGATCACGGCCAGCCTTGTTTAGCGACTTCAAAAGGGGTAAATACTATAAAATGTGATACCTTTGCCTCCCGGATAAAGCAATTCAAATCCCAAAAGCAATGATCGGTTTTACAGACAAGGCCAATGCCATATTTCAGGATGTAATAAAAAAGTACCACATCGAGGATCGGGTGGATCAACCTTTCGAGAATCCCTATGGTGCAGAGGACGCCCTTTTGGAGCACTTGCTGTACAGGAAGTGTTGGATCGACACCGTCCAGTGGCATTACGAAGACATTATCCGGGATCCTAATATCGACCCCGAAGCGGCATTGGAACTAAAACGAAAAATCGATGCATCCAACCAGGACCGTACTGATACGGTAGAATACATAGACAGTTATTTCCTGGATAAGTATAACGATGTGGAGGTGATTGAAGGAGCTACAATCAATACCGAAAGCCCTGCCTGGGGGATCGACCGTCTGTCTATTCTGGCACTGAAGATCTATCACATGCACGAAGAAGCCGTGCGTGAAGATGCAAGTGCGGAGCACAAGGCAGCTTGTCAAAAGAAACTGGATGTACTTCTCGAACAGCGTGTTGACCTGAGCACGGCTATTGGTCAGTTGTTAGACGATATTGCCCATGGCCGAAAATACATGAAGGTGTACAAGCAAATGAAGATGTACAACGACGACGAATTGAATCCTGTACTGCGTGGGGAGAAGTAACCCCATGGGGAGAAACAAATGAAAACCCCAAATCATATTCTTGTTCTTAGGCTGTCTGCCATGGGCGACGTGGCCATGACAGTTCCTGTACTCAGGGTACTCGCCCAAACCTATCCGGAACTTAGAATTACCCTGATCTCCCGCCCTGCATTTGCACCCCTGTTTGAAGACATACCGAATCTTACATTCCTGGAAGCCGACGTATACGGTAAGCACAAAGGGACCGGCCTGCTTACTCTGGCCAAACAGGCAAAGAAGATGCAAGTGGATGCCGTTGCCGACCTGCATAACGTTATCCGATCCAAGGTCATTACCAATTATCTGAGTGTTCAAGGCGTGAGAACCGCCGCTATCGATAAAGGACGCAAAGAGAAGAAGGCGCTGGTCCGAAAGAACAACAAAAAGTTCAGACAGCTTAAAAGCACACACCAACGGTATGCTGAAGTATTCGCTGAACTGGGGTTACCCGTGCAGCTTTCTGATCACCGGTTCCCGGAACGGAGACCACTTACCCCAAGGCTGCATTCGCTAATAGGGAAGGAGCCAAAAAAGTGTATAGGGATTGCCCCTTTTGCAGCCTACAAGAGCAAGGCATATCCGTTTGAAAAGATGAAGCAGGTAATGCAAGGTCTTGACGAAAAAGAACAATACCGGATCTTTTTGTTTGGCGGTGGGGAAGAAGAAATTAGTATTCTAAAGGACGTCGAGCTGGAATTTACGTCGGTCACCAACATAGCCGGAAACCTGACCTTTGATGAAGAATTGGGGCTCATCTCCAATTTGGATCTGATGATCTCGATGGACAGCGGCAACGGTCATTTGGCGGCCATGTTCGGGATCCCTGTAATCACCTTGTGGGGCGTAACACATCCCTTTGCGGGCTTCACACCTTTTGGGCAACCGGAGGGGAATAGTCTTTTGGCCGACAGGGAGCAGTTTCCTTTGATCCCAACCTCGGTGTATGGCAATAAATATCCAACGGGATACGATAAAGCCATTGCCAGTATTTCACCTGAAACAGTACTTTCTAAAGCGCTGGAGATCCTCTAGACGTCGTCGTAATCTACCTCCAGAGTACTTGAGGTGGGATGTGATTGACAGGTAAGGATCAAGCCATCGGCTACTTCACTATCGGTGAGAATCTGGTTTTTCCTCATTTCCACCGAACCTTCCTTGACCCGGGCGATGCACGTACTGCAAATTCCCCCCTGGCAGGAGTAGGGCGCGTCTATGCCACTATCCAATGCCGCTTCCAAAACCGATGTGCCGGAGTCCATAACAAATGTTTCCGTATCTCCGTCAAGATGTACGGTTACGTTGGTAGAACCGTCATGTGGTTCGTTGAGAACTCCGTCATCCGATGTGGTAAATAGCTCAAAAAGAATCCGGTTCCCGGAGACCCCATTGGCGGTCAGAGTGTCCCGTACAGCATCGATCATAGGTTCGGGCCCACATAGGTAAAACCGGTCGAAAGTGATATTATCGTACTTGTTTTTCAGGAAGTAATTTACGCGTGATGCATCGATGCGGCCAAACACGCCTTCATCCTCCT
>CAZTLE010000019.1:25668-31921 GCA_964614415.1 uncultured Aureitalea sp.
AACGAATTCGAGGTGGAATCTTTCGGGGAAACGTTCTTTCAGTTTTCTGAGCTCATCCAGGAACATGGTTTCTTCCAAAGAGCGATTACCGTATACCAATAGAAATGTGCTTTCCGGCTCCTGTTCGAGCGCGGTGGTCACGATGGATAGAACCGGGGTGATCCCGCTACCTGCTGCAAATGCCGCATAGTTGTTTTTGGCTTGCGGATTGGGTTCCAGGATGAAACGACCCTCGGGCGGCATAACCTCTAAAACCGTATCAGGCTGCAGGCGGTCGTTGGCGTATGTCGAGAAAAGACCTCCGTCGACTTTCTTTATTCCCACGCGTAGCTGACCATTGCCCGGGGCAGAGCAAATGGAGTACGAACGGCGTATCTCGGTGTCGCGAAAGTTGTGCTTAAAGGTGATATACTGTCCCGCTTCAAAGGAAAACTCCCATTGGAGATCCTCGGGAACGTCAAGGGTTATGGAAACCGCATTTGGAGTTTCTCTTTTTATTTCGGAAACCCGAAGTGCGTGGAATGAACTCATCTGGCAAATTTTTCTGCAAAAATAATAAAGCCGCCTTTCTTAAAATCTATTTTGGGAAGGGAAAATTCCATCGGAGGCCCCGGCGCCGCTAAATTCTGGGGCATTTGCGGCAGTTATCCGAAAAAGAAATGTATTTTTACGATTCGGTTGAATTTTTACATACTAAAAGCTAAGCTTTTAAGTTACATTATCATATAAACTAACAACGTTTTGAACCTCATTCGGAAAATTACTATTCTTCTTGCAGTTTTTTTGATGGTAGTCGCCTGTTCACGAAAGAAGAATACCTTCTTAACGCGTAACTATCACGCTGTCACCGCCGAGTACAATGCACTGTATAACGGAGGGGTAGCTTTCGAACAAGGGAAGCAGTCTTTGGCACAGAGCTATCGGGATAATTTTTGGGAAATATTGCCGGTTGAGCGTATTGAGCTAAAAGAGAATTTCGAGCTTACCGGGGAATCAAAAGACCCGAATTTTAACCGGGCCGAAGAGAAGGCGGTAATAGCCATTCAAAAGCATTCCATTTATCTGGATGGGAAGGAACACAATCCTCAAATTGATGAAGCGTATATGATGCTCGGAAAAGCGCGCTATTTCGATGGCCGTTTTATTCCTGCACTGGACGCGTTCAATTTTATCCTCAACAGATATCCTACCAGCAATAGTATCAATCATGCCCGCGTGTGGAAGGCCAAAGCAAACATTCGCCTGAACAACGAGGAGATAGCCCTGGAAGAGCTTCAGGACATGATGAAAAAAGAAGACCTGGACAAAGACGAGATCGCTGATGCATCTGCCATAATTGCTCAGGCTTTTATAAATATGGACTCTATCGATGGGGCCTTACCGCACATCAAAATGGCGTCCGAATACGTTCGCGACAACGAGTTAAAAGGACGTTACCTATACATCAAGGGTCAGATCTATGACCGCCTTGGATTCAAGGACAGCGCCAACATCGCCTATGACGAGGTTATTGAACTGAACCGAAAGTCACCACGCGTTTACATGATCAACGCCTATATCGCCAAGGCACAGAATTTCGATTACGAGAATGGCGACCGCACGGCATTCCTCGAATTACTTTTCGATCTTAAAGATAATCGTGAGAATCGCCCGTTCCTGGATAAGATCTACAACCAGATTGGAGAATACTACAGAAACAATGATAGTATAGATACGGCGGTTGAATGGTATAACAAATCCATTGAGGCCTTTAACGAAGACAACATCCTGCAAGCTTTCAATTATCAGACGCTGGCGGAGATCAATTTCGACCGGGCCGAATACCAGACTGCGGGGGCGTACTATGACAGTACGTTAACTCAACTTGAGGAGAAAAGCCGTCAGTGGAGGCGTGTTAAAAAGAAGCGCGACAACCTGGAGGATGTGATCAAATACGAGAACATCGCTTCCGTAAACGACAGTATTTTGAGATTGGCGAATATGTCGGAAGAACAACAACTGGCCTATTTCAAAGAATATACCGATAAGCTGAAAGAACAAGCGATAGCAGACTCGATCGCAAGAGCGCAAAATCCGTCTGAGGATGTGATCGCGAACAACGAGTTTTTCAAAAAGAACAAGAATCAGGGCTTTGGTCAGCAACAGAACAATGAACAAGCCCAGGGACAGTTTTATTTCTACAATCCAACCACTGTGGCCTATGGCCGTCAGGAGTTCAGACGTATTTGGGGGAAACGAAAGTTAGAAGATAACTGGAGGCTTTCGACCAAGCCTAGCAGCCTGTCCGACGAACCTCAAGGAGAGATCGTAGAAGGTGAAGCCATTTCGGACAGCGAACGGTTCAATCCCCAGGCGTATGTGGATAAATTACCTAAAGATCCCGTGGTGCTTGACAGCCTTAAGGGCGACCGTGATTTTGCATATTACCAATTGGGCCTTATCTACAAGGAGAAATTCCGGGAGTATGGACTGGCGTCTCAGCGCCTGGAGAAACTACTCACGTATAGTCCCGAAGAGCGGCTTATTCTGCCTTCCAAGTACAATCTCTACAAGATATACATGGAGATGGAGCGTCCGGCATTAGCGGATAAGCACAAGAATGACATTATCACAAACCACCCGGAGTCTCGCTATGCTGAGATTCTCCGCAATCCGAATTCGGCCCTGGCGACGGACGAATCCAGTCCGGAGTATCGATATTTTGAATTGTACAAGGTTTTTGAAGCAAATCGGTACCAGGAGGTGATCGACACCTGCGAGGAATATATAACGCTGTACAACGGGAACGAGATCGTTCCGAAGCTGGAAATGCTGAAGGCTACCGCCCTGGCCCGTCAGGATGGTTTTGAAGCTTACAAGAAGGCTTTGAACTTTGTATCGCTCAATTATCCCAATTCCGACGAAGGAAAAGAAGCCCAGGAAATACTGAACACCACGGTACCTTCACTGGAAAACAAAGCCTTTGTATCCGAGGAAGAAAGTTCGAAATGGAAAGTGGTCTATTCCTTTACCAGCAATGAAGCCGAAGAGGCCGGCGAGCTGAAAGCAAAGTTGGAGGAGGCGATCGAATTCTTCAACTATATCAATATGTCTGCCTCGGTGGATTATTACGACCCCAATACGCTCTTAGTGCTTATTCATGGACTCAACACCAAGCTTGGAGGACGAGGCTTTGCCGAAGTTCTTGAGGAGCACAAGAAGTTTAAGATACGCAAACCGTTTTTCGAGATCTCTTCAGATAACTACAAGATCGTTCAGATCCATAAGAACCTGGATGAGTATCTCAGCGGTGATGAATTAGAACCTAACAAAAGCAATCCCCAAAAATAAGCAACATGTTTTCAGAAAAGAAGGAACGGCCTGGAATGGAACCAGGTACCGGACAGAACCGGATAAATGAAGGAACCAAGCTGAAAGGTGATATCCACTCCAAAGGATTTTTCAGAGTAGACGGAGTTATTGAAGGAAACGTAGATACCCCGTCCAAGGTGGTACTCGGAAAGACCGGAATTATTAAAGGAACACTTACCTGTGAGAATGCTGATATCGAAGGAAAATTTGAAGGAAACCTGAATGTTTCCGGAACACTTACGCTAAGAGCTACGGCACACATTGAAGGAGATGTATTGGTTGGAAAACTGGCAGTTGAGCCGGGTGCTACTTTCAATGCCTCATGTGCCATGAAGGGCTCATCAAAGCCGAAGCAACCGCAAACGGGAGCATTGGCCAACATTTCTTCCGAAGAGAAAGAGGCAGAACAAAACAGTCCGTTTGACCGAAACCAGAGAACCCAAAAAGCAAAGGCAGCGCAATCGTCTTAACGCGTATGCGCGATTCTCGGGAATCGCATTTCAGATGATAGCCATCATAGGTCTTGGGGCCTATGGAGGCGTAAAGCTGGATGAAGCGTATCCCAACACATACTCAATTTATACGATTATTTGCAGCCTGGCGGCTGTTGGGATATCTTTGTATTTTGTAATTAGACAAGCCATGAAGATCTCGAAAAAACAAGACAAGAAATAGGATGTACAATTACCTTTTGAAATTTGCCGTCAAGCTGTTGGTCTACTCCGGGATCCTGTTTGGAATTCACTACTATATTTTCGCTACTTTTTTCCAGGACCTGGAACTTTATTTTCCGTTGTGGACGATCTATCTGTTCAATTTTGTCCTGGTTCTGGGTGTTTTTGGAATCATAGCCTATCTGGTCAATAAAGGAAGCCAAAAAGGGTATCAGTTGTTTCTCATTTTGACCGTTGTTAAAATGGTGTTGGCCATAGTTTTTTTACTTCCGGTAATAGGTGGAAAATCAGCGAATTCGGTCATAGATGTCTCTAACTTCTTCATCCCATATTTTCTGTTTCTCGGCTTCGAAATTTTCTCTCTGAACAATTTTTTCAAAAACCAATAATCAACGCTGTATTTGGTTGGTTAATTAATTTAATGTTAGTACATTTGCACCGAATTTCGGGAACGCAAAATAACTACATTGAAAACAACAAAATTTAGCGTGATTAAAAGCCTCATTCTAGGGGCATTTTTCTTGTTCACAATCCAACCAAGTTTTGCTGCTTCAAAAGGTTCTGAAAAAGGTTCAGAAAGTGAGGAGCCTTTCGACACCAACGAGATGATCTTTCATCACATTACCGACAGCCACGGATTTCACGTAGCCGGTCATTTTTCAGTGCCGCTTCCTGTTATTCTGTGGACAGACAATGGGTTGGTAACCTTCATGTCCAGTGAGTTTCATCATGATATAGACGGCAAAGAGATCGTAGAGAAGAACGGAATGAAGTTCGTGAACCTTCACGAGAAGATCTATCAACTGGATGCCGGCGCGACTTCGGTAGAGTTTGATGCCGAGCATCATCCGCTCAATGCCACGAAACCGTTAGACTTTTCCATTACAAAGAATGTGTTTTCCATGCTACTGTCACTGCTGGTGTTGGTCCTGATCTTCACGGCTGCTGCCAGAGGCTATAAGAAATCGGAAAACAACATGCCCAGAGGTATCGGTAGATTCGTAGAGCCTATCATCGTATTTATTCGTGACGAGGTAGCCATTCCGAATATCGGAGAGAAGCATTACAAGCGGTACATGCCGTTCCTGCTTACCCTGTTTTTCTTTATCTGGTTGAACAACATCTTCGGGTTGATCCCATTCTTCCCGTTCAGTGCAAACCTGAGTGGTAATATCGCCTTTACGATGACGTTGGCGGTCATTACCTTTATAATAACACTCTTCAGCAGTAAAGGATACTACTGGAGACACATGCTTTGGATGCCCGGCTTGCCGATTCCAATGAAAATATTCCTGGCTCCCATTGAATTCATGGGAATGTTCATCAAACCGATCGCCCTTATGATCCGTTTGTTTGCGAACATCACGGCCGGACACGTAATCGTATTGAGTTTAACAGCCCTCATCTTTGTATTAGGGACCATCTGGGTAGCTCCCGTATCAGTATTGTTCACCGTATTTATCAGCGTGATCGAAGTACTGGTAGTTGCTATTCAGGCATACATATTTACCATGCTATCCGCATTGTATTTCGGACAGGCATTGGAAGAAGATCATCATTAATTAATTTTTAAATATTTCGAACTATGAGTGGATTAGCATTAGCACAAGCAGTAGCAGAAGTAGGATACGGACCGCTAGCTGCAATCGGAGCTGGTTTGGCTGCCATCGGTGGAGGTATCGGTGTAGGTAAAATCGGAGGTGCTGCCATGGAAGCTATGGCGCGTCAACCTGAAATGCAAGGGAAACTTCAAGGTTCTGCGATCGTATTGATCGCCTTTATCGAGGCGGTTGCACTTTTCGCGGTAGTAGTTTCATTCCTCGCAATGAGTGCTTAAGAATTAAGTGAAAAGGATCAGGGCCCGGCGGTTGGCCGGGCCTGGGTTCTTGAAAAGTTTGAAATAACACAAAAAGAAAAGATTTAAAGTATGGATAATCCATTAGTAAACCCGGAACTCGGTCTCATATTTTGGACCAGCCTTTCGTTTCTAGTGCTTCTTTTCATTCTTAGAAAATTTGCCTGGAAACCCATTTTGAATTCGGTGAGTAGCCGGGAAGATTCTATTAAAGATGCCCTTGAGTCTGCCGAAGCAGCACGCAAGGAAATGGAGAACCTAACTGCAGATAACGAGCGTATCCTCAAAGAGGCCCGTGCCGAAAGAGAAACGCTCATCAAAGAGGCGCGTGAGATCAAAACCAAGATGATCGAGGATGCTAAGGCTGAAGCCA
>CAZTLE010000020.1:0-31085 GCA_964614415.1 uncultured Aureitalea sp.
AGGTCGCGGCGAATCCATACTATTGCTCCGAATTGTAAATCGACAGACTATGACGCGTGCCATTAAAAAGCCAATTCCCGGTGAGTATCCTGAATATTCAAGTATTTATCTCGATCTTTTGGAAGACGATGATAAGGTCCTAGAGCATCTGTGGACCAACTTCCTGGCAATCAAAGAATTCATATACAAACTACCCGAAGACATGCTTACCTACCGCTATGCTGAAGGAAAATGGACGATCAAGGAAATACTGGTTCACAATATTGATGACGAGCGGATATTTGCTTATCGGGCCTTGCGATATGCTCGTAATGATAATACCCCGCTTCACGGGTTTGATCAGGACGAATATGCCAGGTATTCCGGGGCAAACGATCGCAGTCTGGACAGTATCTTTGAAGAGTATGAGTCGGTGCGGAAATCGACGATCACATTATTCCAATTCCTGCCGGAAGATGCCTTTCTCCGTTCCGGTGGCGGGATTGATGAACACGGAAACGTAGTGAACGTTCGGACCGTGCGCGGATTAGCCTATCATATTGCAGGGCATGAACTGAGACACTTCAATGTGATCAAGGAACGCTACCTGGGAATGAAATTATAAATTCCAAAATTCAATTACTTGATTTGAAGATTAATCGATTCACCGATTACACAATTACACAATTACACGGTTACACGGCTACACGGTTAAACCCATTAACTCAATAACCCCATAACATCCTAACCATCAACAAATCAACCTATCAACGAATCAACCCTTTAACCTAATAACCAATTAACTATAAACAAACCGCACTCCTGCCTGCGGCAGGCAGACCTCACACCTCACACCTCACACCTATTAACAAAATCTTTCATAGTAATTGCGTACTTTAGGAACCTTAATTTCAACGCAATGCAACTACGTATTCTCACTCTCCTGCTGGTAGCACTTCTTGTCGCGCCGGTATATTCACAACGTAAGAAAAAATCAGCTAAAAAAACCGAAGAATCCAAAGAATGGTCAGTAGCAAATCCGGGAGCGGATTTCGGTTACAAGCCGCACACTTTTACTACAAGTGAAGGTACATGGATGAACCTGGACGTTAGCCCGGACGGGCAGACAATCGTATTCGATATGGTTGGGGACATTTATACCGTTCCGGTTTCGGGAGGGAAAGCCACAGCACTTCGCACCGGTATTCCATTCGAAATTCAGCCAAGGTTTAGTCCGGACGGCACGAAAATATCCTTTACCAGCGATGCCGGGGGCGGGGACAATATTTGGGTAATGAATGCGGATGGCTCTAACGCCAGACAGGTGACCAAAGAGAATTTCAGATTGCTTAATAATGCAGTATGGATGCCCGATGGCGACTATATAGTAGCCCGTAAACACTTCACCTCTCAGCGCAGTCTGGGGGCCGGTGAAATGTGGCAATATCACATTACCGGAGGCAGTGGACTGCAACTCACCAAACGAAAAAACGATCAGCAGGACGTCAATGAACCGTTCATGTCGCCCGATGGCAAATACCTTTACTATTGTGAGGATGTATATCCCGGAGGTTTTTTTCAGTACAACAAGGATCCAAACGATCAGATCTATCAAATAAAGCGCTATGATCTGGCTTCCGGAAAAACGATCAATATCACGGGAGGGCCAGGTGGTGCGGCACGACCAACCGTATCCAGAGATGGCTCCAAGTTGGCCTTTGTAAAGCGGGTGAGAACGAAAAGCGTACTCTTCATTCATGATCTTGAAACGGGACAGGAATGGCCTATCTATGATGCGCTTAACAAAGATCAGCAGGAAGCATGGGCTATTTTCGGAGTTTATCCAAATATGAGCTGGATGCCAAACAATGAAGAACTTGTTTTTTGGAGTGGTGGTGTTATTAATAAGATTAACATAAACACACTACAGGTTACGAATATTCCGTTCACGGCAGATGTATCCATTGACCTTGCGGACACAGTTCATTTTTCAAATTCGATAGAAAGAGATATATTTACACCGAAAGTCATTCGACATGCGGTCACAGCACCGAATCAAAGGACCTTAGTCTTCAACGCATTAGGGTATCTTTGGAAGAAAGAACTGCCGAACGGAACGCCAACGAGATTAACTAACGGCACCGATTTTGAGTTTGAACCGGCCTTCTCCCCGGATGGGAACAATATTGTTTTCGTCAGCTGGAACGACCTTGAGAAAGGTGCCATTTTTACGATACCCGTAAGTGGCGGACAACCCACCAGGATCACTTCAAAAAAAGGAATCTACCGCACTCCTTCCTATTCACCCGACGGTCGTACCATTGTTTTTAGAAAAGAAGGCGGAAATACCGACCAGGGCTTTACGCATACCAAAGAGCCGGGAATCTATACCATCGCCCGCAACGGTGGTGACGAAACATTCGTGATCAATAAAGGCGCCTATCCGATGTTCAGTAAGGACGGACAGCGTATTTTCCTTCAAACCGGAGGCACCTACTTCGGAAGTCTTACCAAGAAACTTATCAGTGTAGATCGCAACGGTAAAGACGAGCGGGAGCATGTTTCTTCAAAGTATGCAAATCGCCTGGTTCCCAGTCCTAACAACGAATGGATCGCCTTTACCAATTTGCATAAAGTATTTGTGGCTCCCCTGGTTATTAACGGCAAATCCATCAACCTTGACAACAAGAGCAAATCGGTGCCGGTCTCGCAGATCGCCCAGGACGCAGGGATCAATATTCACTGGTCACCGGATAGTCGTAAGGTTATGTGGACATTGGGAGACGAGTATTTCAGCAATGATATCAAGGACCGATTCACATTCTTACCCGGTTCTCCGGATAAAGTACCGGATATGACAAAGACAGGCACAAAGATAGGACTCACTGCTCCTGTGGATGCCCCGAACGGCCGTGTAGCCTTCACCAATGCGCGCATTATTACCATGGAAGGAGATACTGTGATCGAGAACGGAACCATAGTAATCAACGGAAATACGATAGAGGCTATTGGTGCCTCGGTTTCCGTACCCGCCGGTGCCAAGGTGTATGACGTAAGCGGAAAAACCATCATGCCCGGCCTGGTGGATGCCCATGCCCATATTGGTGCGTTCCGATATGGCCTCACACAACAGCAGAACTGGCAGTTTCTGGCGAATCTGGCCTTTGGTGTCACTACGGCTCACGATCCTTCGGCCAATACGGAAACCGTATTTACACTGTCCGAATTACAGAAAAGCGGCGGCCTCGTTGGTCCTCGCCTCTTCTCTACGGGATTCATACTGTACGGTGCCGACGGTGACTTCAAGGCGGTGATAAACGGTCTGGAAGACGCGCGAAGCAGCATTAGACGTACCAAAGCCTTTGGAGCCCAAAGTGTTAAGAGTTACAACCAGCCCAGACGTGAACAACGACAACAGGTGCTCAAGGCGGCCCGGGAACTTGGGATCAATGTGGTTCCGGAAGGCGGCTCTACTTTCTTCCACAACATTACCATGGTCATTGACGGTCATACGGGAATTGAGCATAATATTCCGGTGGCTCCCGTCTATAAGGACATTCTTGAAATTTGGGGTAAAAGTGGCGTTGGATACACGCCTACGCTTGTGGTGAACTACGGCGGTCTTAACGGTGAATTCTTCTGGTATGAACGGGACAATGTTTGGGAGAATGAGCGACTGCTTCGATTTACACCCAGAAGAATTGTCGACAGCCGATCCCGGCACCGTATGAAGATTCCTCAGGAGGAATACAAAAACGGACACATTTTGGTTTCTGAAACAGTTAAAGAACTTTCCGATGCGGGCGTAAAAGTAAATATCGGAGCCCATGGACAGCTACAAGGACTGGCTGCACACTGGGAAACCTGGATGATGGCTCAGGGTGGAATGACAAACATGGAAGCACTTAAAACGGCTACGATCAATGCTGCGGAATACATTGGCGCGGGTAATGATATAGGCTCCCTCAAACAAGGGAAGTTGGCCGATTTGATCGTCCTTTCCGAAAACCCGCTGGACGATATCGAGAACACTCAGACAGTGGAAATGGTGATGGTTAACGGTCGTCTTTATGATGCCAATACGATGGATGAGATTGGAAATCGCCCAAGAGAACGCAAACCGTTCTGGTGGGAAGGTAATAAGTACAATCAGGCTTTCCCATGGCATGAGGAGACCCATAGCTTCCTTGAAGGGCACTGTAGTTGCAGGCACTGATCGTTTATTAGTTATTGGTTATTAGTTGGAATTTTTACCCTGAGCTGCGCTCTGCTGAGGTTGTCGAAGTACCGAAGGTTGGGATTTGGTCTTTGGTTAATACTAACTTATTTTCAAAATACGAATGAGGATTCGCGCATATTGGCAATTTTACAAAGACTGTTTTGTATTCATCCTGGCTTCGGCAGTCATACTATTTGGTTTATTTGGCCTTGGTTGGGGCATGCTGGGCTTTTGCAGCATCTCTGTTTTTCTCGGTTTCCTCGGTTTTTCTTTTCTGAAGAGCGAAGAGTTCTACTTCTACTACAATCTTGGTATCCGGCGTTGGGAGCTTATAAAAGCCACCTTGATCATAAATCTTGTAGTCGCTGTTCCCGTCGGATTGGTTTTCACCTTTATCTCATTCCTTTTTGGCGATATTAGAATTACATAGTGCCAAAAGGTCTTTTGGTAAAAAAGATGTTCTGAAAGATGTATCATTTTCACTCAGGACCGGTGAGATAATGGGATTGTTTGGGAAAAACGGTTCCGGGAAGTCTACATTACTCAAATTGATGTACGGTACGTTGAATGGAGGTTCCGTAAAAATGAGCATAGACAAAGTCTTAATCCGCACCGATGAAGTCATTCCAAAGCAACTCATAGCCTATCTCCCACAGCATCCTTTCCTGCCCAGGCGAACGCTTGTGAGGGATGTGATTCCAATGTATTATACGGAACAGCAAAAGCAGGATGCCATTTTTTATGATCCCTTTGTTGCGACCTTCACCAATAATCGGATCAATGAATTGTCCATAGGACAGCAGCGTTATCTCGCTCTTCATCTCTTGTCTCAATTACCACATCCCTTTCTGTTATTGGATGAACCGCTCTCAATGATCGATCCGCTGCAAAAGGAGCCTTTGAAGGAACTAATGCATAAAGTAAAACTGGAAAAAGGCGTTATTGTGACTGATCATTACTATAATGACGTTCTGGACATTACTACAAAGAACATAGTATTGAAAGAGGGTATATCTCATCCCATTAGCAGTGAAGAAGATTTAGCAGAAATGGGGTATCTTAGGAAAAGGAAATAATCAGATTTCAATCATCAAATTCCGGGGAAAACTAAAAACTCAGCACCCAAAACTCAACATTTAAAACTCAACACTCAAAACTTAAAACTCCAATGAATCTTGCTCAATTCAATATCGCCGAAGCCGTAGCAGCGGATGACAGTCCTGAAATGCTGGATTTTTTCAGCAATGTGGATCGGATCAACGCCCTTGCAGATGAGCATCCCGGATTCGTCTGGCGACTTACCGATGATACCGGTATTGCCTCCTCATCTATTCGTCCCTTTTCTTCAGAATTCATCCTGGTGAATATGAGCGTCTGGAAAGATCGGGAATCACTGTTCAATTTTACCTACAAATCGGCTCACGTCGAGATCTACAAGCGGAAAAAGGAATGGTTTAAGAAAATGCCCCGAATGCACATGGTCATGTGGTTTGTGGATGAAGGACATATCCCGACACTAGAAGAAGGCATGGAACGATTGGATTATTTGAATGAACATGGGGAATCACCCCATGCCTTTACGTTTAAAAGCGATTTCACTCCAACCGACCTCGATCGGTGAAATATCAAATTGAAAGCTCCAAATTCCAAATCGCCGGCAAACTGACTATTGACGTATCTAACTTCCATTATCCTACTTCAAACTTCCAACTTCGTGCTTCTAGCTTCCGGCGCTTACATCCCCCTCATTTACCGAAGAAAAGAACCGCAAATCGAAAACCGCAAATCGTAACTCAAAAATCACATCCCGCTATTTTCACGAACTGTTAAAATTCGTACCTTTAGGACTATTAACGTAAAATTTACTAATAATGGTTAAACAAAAGTACCAGAGCGTTCTGGACCTAGGCGAGAAATTGAACATTCAGGATGGAGATGTGCAGGTAGATGGAGGACAACTGAAAGTGTGGGGAACCGCCGGAACGCCGTATGAGAAAAATTTGATTTGGGATGAGATAAAGCGCGTTGGCGGAGAGAACCCCGGTGATATCATGGCAGATATTAAAGTGGCCGATGATTCCATTTATCACAGACATACTGTGGAAAGCGGAGAGTCGCTCAGCAAAATTGCCAAGCACTACTACAAAGATCCTATGAAGTACAACGCGATCTTTGAAGCCAATCGCAACATCCTGGACAATCCGGATCTCATTCATCCGGGACAGGAATTAGTTATACCTAACTTGTAATTAACAGCGTAACACCTGTTATTCGGAGTGTCCGAAAAGTAGTTTCTCTTTGTCGCTTATGTACGCCAGAGCTTTAGCATGGGTACGCGGCAGAAACCGCCAAGAGCCTCGTAATCTTTCAGAGATTACACGGCCTGCTGCAGCAGGTTAAAGTTGGCGATCAGAACTGCTTCTTGGACACTCTTTTTTTGTTTTGATAGAGGCACTTTCCAATATCGACCCATGGCTGTTATTGCTCCTATTCAGTATAGGGGCGGTGGCTTTTTCCATAAGTACATTGAGTGGTGGCGGTGGCGCTTTAATGCAAATCCCTGTCCTTAACTTTCTTATCGGAGTCCCGCAAACCGCGCCGGTGTTAAACCTTGGAGCACTGGTAAGTCGGCCTTCCCGTATCATAATATTTTGGAACGACATTGTCTGGAGTGTTTTCTGGTATTACGTCCCCTTTGCCATTGCAGGTGCCTTACTGGCTGGTTGGTTCTTCTCAGAGGTCAAACTGGTATGGCTCCAAATTTTCGTTGGGCTTTTCCTGGTGAGTACCTTCTTTCAGTATCGTTTTGGAAAAAAAGACCGTTCCTTTCCGGTGCGGTTATGGCATTTTATGCCGCTGGGCTTTTTCATTTCGATCATCGGCACCTTTACGGGTGGTATGGGACCTATTCTAAATCCCTTCCTGCTCAATGCGGGAATTACGAAAGAAGCATTGATAGGTACCAAAGCCGCGCAGTCCTTTTTTCTCGGGATTGCTCAGATTAGCAGTTACACATTTTTCGGGTTACTCACACCAAAACTATGGATCTACGGTATCGTCCTTGGATTGGGAGCCACCCTGGGTAACTTAATCGGTAAAAAGCTGTTAAAGCGTATTTCCGTGAAGGGTTTCCGACAATGGGTGATTGTCATGATGGTGATAAGCGGGATCGTATTGCTAATAGGAGCATTCAACGAACTATTCCCCTAGAATATCAACTTTTTCACTTGGGGCATATACCCCCGACTTACTCGTACGACATCACCATTCTTCATAGCGACATCATAGCTTTTTCCGTACTTCGTAAGCTCCTTAATACAATCGATATTGATAATAGACGAGCGATGTACTCGCAAGAATAGTTTGGGATTTAATTTGTCCTCCAGAGAAGAGATGCCATAATTACTGGTAAAAGTACCTTCTTCAGTATGTAACCTGGAATAGTCCCCGTAGGCTTCGATCCAGATAATATCCTTGGTTAAAATAGTGATCAGTTTCTTCTGAAACTCGACCAGTATCCGTTCCGGATAGTTCGGATTGTCCATTATTAGACTATCGGCCAACCGACCAATAGAATTTTCATTTTCCTGAAGATTAAGTCGCGCAATAGCCTTTTCAAACCGTTCTTTTGTGTAGGGTTTTAGTAAATAATCTACGGCGTGCACCTCAAAAGCTTTGAGCGCGTATTCGTCGTAGGCAGTGGAAAAAATGATCTGAGGGAGTTCGTCGAGGTGTGTAAGTACCTCAAAGCCGGTTAGTCCGGGCATCTGAATATCCAGAAAAACAAGGTCCGGTTTGAACTTGTTTATCTCCTTCACCGCATCTACCCCATTATTGGCTTCGGCGATTATAATGAGATCAGGATAATCTTTCAGATACTCTCGGATCAGCTTTCGCCCGGGGGCCTCGTCATCAACAATAATTACTTTCTGCATCAAATTGCGAATGTTACTTTCAGGCCTCTGGGATGATTGTCATTAATTTCCAGCTGACTCTTATACATCTTCTGAAGGCGTAATCTGGTATTCGTAAGACCAACACCCTTTTCAAAGAGCGCTTTTTTATTGGTACTGCCCACTCCCGTATCGGCAATTTCAAATTTCAGTTTCTCATCTTCCTTAAATATGGTAATGCTAATGGTTCCTCCTTCAATAAGCGATGACAAACCATGTTTCACCGAATTCTCCACCAACGGCTGTAAGATCATCGGAGGGATCTTCTCCGAATACAATTCGTCCGAAACATTGACCTCCACAGTGAGACGTTCACCGAAACGCTCTTTTTCCAAATCGAGATATTTCCGTACGAAAGACAACTCATCCCCCAGGGTAACCAGTTCTTTTTTGGAAGCCTGCAACTGATACCGGAAGAGATCGGACAACTGGGCGATCATTTGTCGTGTCTTTTCATTCTCCGCCGGAACCGAAGCATTGATGGTATTGAACACATTGTATAAAAAATGCGGATTAAGCTGTGCTTTTATGGCCGAAAGTTCACTCTTGAGGGCTGCCTGTCGCAACTCCCCTTCCAGCTTGAGCTTGCGTTGATTATCCCTGAAATATTCATACCCGTGAAACACTCCGAACTGCACAAGGTAGAACAAACCCGGAATGTATATATCCCATACCTGGGCAGGACCAGTGAGATGTCCCAGTTCGAAGAGCTCACAGGCTTCATAATATACCTGCTGAGAAACATATACAAATAGTGGCAAGGTGATCACATGAGTTGCCAACCGCAGTAGCAGCTTTTGATCTCTAAGCACTCTGAAATTAAGATACCAGACCGGGATGGTAATAAGAAGCATTACGATGTAATGCAATCCACTGGCATCAAAGAATTGAAACAGGCTGAACAATGGATCACCGGCAATGGCATCTCTGTACCCGGCTCGGTTCACCCATAAGGTTATATAATACAAAATGGCAAATATCACGTAGAACAGCAATGTTGCCGCTATGTCTCTAACGCGGAGTGATAAGAATCTTCGGTTCCAAAATGAAGTTGACATGACTCTAATTTATGTAAATAAAGGTAACCAAGCTGACAGGTGTCGACAATAATCTATCGACGAATGGTCCTATGGAACGTCGAATGGTCCGGGTCAATCATCGGCATATAGGCCCATTGAACGGTTTTCAATTTCATATGTGTTGCTCGCATTCCATATTTGTGTAACAAAACTGAAAAGTCATGTTACATCAATCAAAACTTGTATCAAAACTACTAATTGTAATGCTGTTCCTGCTTTGCGTTCAATGGAGCATTGGGCAGGAGGCCGCCATTACCGGAACTATTAGCGACGAGAGCGGTGCTCCTGTTTCTTTCGCGACCACTTATTTGGAAACTTCAGAAGACAATACCCTCATCAAGGCGGTGATCAGCGATGCCGACGGTAAATTCACTTTCAAGAATATCAGCGAAGGTGAATACGTGGTAAAGGTCACCAGTGTTGGATTTGAAGACTATCGGTCTCAGCCTTTCCTGTATTCAGGGGGTGCACTTGAGCTTTTCCCTGTAACACTGATCTCAAAAGCGGAAACCCTTGAAGAAGTAAATATTATTGCTGAAAAACCCATCGTAGAAGTAAAGGCCGACAAAACCGTTTTTAACGTTGATAAAACAATAAATGCCATTGGCAGCACCGGATTTGAATTATTGCGGAAGGCACCCGGAGTGATTATTGATAATAACAACAGTATCATCGTAGAAGGTAAAGCCGGGGTCCAGATCTACATCGACGGGCGTCCTTCGGTCCTTAGAGGCCAGGATCTTATCAACTTTCTGGAAACACTTCAGTCGACGGATATTGACGCCATAGAGATCATTACACAGCCTTCCTCCAAATACGAAGCGGCCGGAAACGCCGGTATTATTAACATCAAACTGAAGAAAGACAAAAGCCTGGGAACCAATGGAAGCATCACCACAGGGTTCAATCAGGGTACCTTCGGGCGGGTAAATACCTCATTGAACCTGAACAACCGCGGTAAGAAGACCAACATCTACGGAACGTACAGCAACCGTTTCGGGGACAGTTTCGGTTTTATAAATCTTTTGAGAAACCAGAACGATATCATCTTCGATGCGCGTACCACAAGCCGCAATGACAATAACAACCACAATCTAAAGGCCGGTTTCGACTATTACCTGAATGACAAGAACACCTTTGGAATTATCCTTACCGGTAATTTTAACAACGCCATTGGACGTAGTGACAGTCAAACTCCTGTCATCCCGGGAGGCCAGACCGAACCACTTGAAGTACTGCTCGCCCAAAGCGTTACCGACAACGTCTCCGCCAACTACAACGGAAACTTCAATTACAAATTTGCCGACACATTAGGCCATGAGTTGAACGTAGACCTCGACTACGGAAGATATACCAGCGATAGGGATAACTTCCAACCCAACTACTACGTAGACGGAACACAGACCGATACCCTCCGCAGTTCGATCACTCGTTTCATCACCCCTATCGACATTGACATCCTCGCCGCACAGACTGATTACGAACAAAACCTCCTGAAAGGAAAGTTGGGACTCGGCGGGCGCATATCGTATGTTCGCACCGAGAATACCTTCAACTTGTTTGATGTTCTGGGAGGTTTGGACATCTTTAATCCGGAACAGAGTAACACGTTCAATTATACGGAACAGATCAACGCCGGATATCTCAACTACAATATTCGATGGAAGAAATTCAACCTGCAGGTGGGTCTCCGGGTGGAACAAACCATTTCGGAAGGAGAGCTGATAAGCACCCAGGATAATGACAATCAGCTTGTAAAACGCAACTATACCGACTATTTCCCTAGTGGTGGCCTCACCTATCAGGTAAACCAGAAAAACAGCCTTGCGCTCACGTACAGTCGCCGTATCCAGAGACCTTCGTATCAATCACTTAACCCATTTCAGTACAGGATCGATGAATTATCCTTCCGGCAAGGAAATCCCTTTCTGCAGCCCCAGTATACAAACAACATTCGTATAGCACATACGTACAACTACCGGTTGACAACTTCCTTTACCTATAGTTATATTTCGGACTTCTTCGCTCAGGTCACCGAGGCGGCCGACAATAACCAAAACTTCATTATCACCCGGAACGTAGCCAACCAAAGGGTATATAATGTAGGGGTGTCCTACCCTACCAAATTTGCCGACTGGTGGAACATTTACTTCAGCTTGAATGCCTTTAGAAGCGAATATGAAGCTACCAGTGAGGAGTTCGTTCCTGTTGAACAAAACACCCTGAGTCTCTATGCCCAAAACACATTTAACCTGCCTAAGGATTTCAGATTGGAAATCTCCGGTTGGTATAGCTCTCCCTCCGTATGGGGAGGAACCTACCGGACGAAAAGCCTTGGTTCTTTGAATCTGGCAGTTCAGAAAAAGTTCATGAATGACAACATCACTGCGCGAATTGCCTTAAACGATCTGCTATTTACCAGTCCCTGGCGAGGAGATACCACATTTGGAGACCTGACCATTAACGGTAGTGGCGGATACGATAGCCGACAACTTCGTTTTAGTGTGAACTATGTCTTCGGAAGTAATGAGATCAAGCAGGCACGGAAGCGAAAAACAGGAATCGAAGATGAGCAGGGAAGAATTCAGGATAATTAATACTCACAATATGAAAACACTATGTATCACTCTGTTAATGCTCTGTGGCATGATACTCCATGCCCAGCGCACGTATTTGATCATCCGTCCGGGTGAAGACATCTCCGAGCAGATCATGTACCCGCCCGGCACTCCTTTTGAGCTTCGCAATGCCAACAATGATCTCATCATTACCAACGAGAACTACGATGGTGTATTTAAAATCACCAAGCCCTACACGCTCACGGTCTTTCCAACTTACAAGGACGGAAGCGATGTATTTGAACTTACGGAAGGTAGTATTGAAGTAGCCCTGACTCGTGACTTCTTTCACAAAACCAAAAGCACCCAAAAAGAAGTTCGCAGTTTTAGCAATGGAGTGACCGTATCCAAAACAATAACACCCTCTGAAACCGTATCAGGTGAGAAAAACCTGATCCTGGAATTCAGTAACGGAATTGTTTTCCGCTACACCGATGGCAATGCCATAGCGACACTGGATAACGAAACACTGAAAATCAAGAACAAATATCTGATTTACAGTGACCTGGGAGTAGCCAAAGTGAGCTTTAATCCCAGAAACGGAGTCCTTTGGTGGATTTTTGAGCCTAAATAGAAGCCTCTACAGGCCACTGATGTAACTACCGTACAAGTCCTTGAACTGCATGCCGTCTCCCATGTTGAACTTGCTAAGGCGTTTGTATTCCACCAGCGCCCAAAGTACAAACTCCTTTAGGAAGAGGCGATCGCTCTCAGGAAAATCAGGCTGGTACTTGCGAATGAGATCGTCCAAAGGCACGATCCGGTTCAACTGGTCCTGATACGCATCGTTGGAAAGAGAATCCAACAGCTCGAATCCATTTTCTTCGAAGAACCAACCGATCACGTCTGCATAGGGATCTTCATCGGTTTCTTTACTGAGTTTTTCAATCTTCGGAAAATATTCTTCGAACTGCGTGCGGACCGCATCG
Organism: uncultured Aureitalea sp.; assembly: GCA_964614415.1. GTDB lineage: Bacteria > Bacteroidota > Bacteroidia > Flavobacteriales > Flavobacteriaceae > CAZTLE01. The sequence goes on from CAZTLE010000020.1 coordinate 12,778, forward strand.
ACAATAAGCTGTTCGGCTACCTGGGCGGCTCCTTCCTGCTCACCTTCGTATACCAGTTCCACCTTCCCGGTTATGGCAGGTATAACCCCCATGAAATCTCCCAGCCGCACTGTGGTGTTCGAATCGTTACTAACCAGCATCCGACGTTCGGCCGTGCTGAGCAGATTCTGCAGCGCAGTAATACTCATTCGTGCACTCACGCCACTTTTGGCGTCAATGAACTCGCTCTCACGCGCCTGAAAACTTATCTCCTCGATGATATCCCTTGCCAGTTCGGGAACATAAATGTGCTCTTGTTCGGTCAGAGCATCAGAGGCCTCTTGTTCTGTAATCGTTCTCGCGATCTCAAGGGAATCGGGATAATGCGTGAGTATCTGCGAGCCAATCCGGTCCTTTAGGGGTGTTACGATGCTTCCGCGGTTGGTATAGTCCTCCGGGTTTGCCGTAAACACAAATTGTATGTCCAGGGGCAGGCGTAATTTGAACCCCCGGATCTGTACATCACCTTCCTGAAGTATATTAAACAGTGCTACCTGGATACGCGCCTGCAAGTCGGGTAGCTCGTTAATTACAAAAATACTTCGGTTGGCCCTGGGGATCATTCCGAAGTGGATTACCCGGTCATCGGCATAGGTAAGCTTGAGATTTGCAGCTTTGATAGGGTCCACATCACCAATAAGGTCGGCCACGGTAACATCGGGTGTCGCCAATTTTTCAGCAAAGCGATCCTCCCGATGCACCCAATCAATGGGCGTATTATCACCTTTTTCGGCAACCAGTTCCCGGGCGTAACGAGAGATCGGGTTAAATGGGTCGTCATTGATCTCACTACCCTCCACGATGGGGATATACTCGTCCAGTAACGAGACCATTTGCCGCGCCAGGCGTGTTTTTGCCTGTCCGCGAAGTCCCAGCAGGTTGATATTGTGTTTGGAAAGAATGGCCCGCTCCAATTCGGGGATTACGGTATACTCGTATCCGTGAATTCCTTCGAAGGTCGTCTCCTTGTTCTTTATTTTTTCAAGCAGGTTCGAACGAAGTTCGTCTTTGATGGTTTTGTAGGCATAACCGGCTTTTTTTAGCTCTTTGAGGTTCTTGATGCTAGGCTTCATTAAAATTCTCGTTGTTTTATTATGAGACCCCTCGACTGCGCTCGGGGTGACAATTCATTTAGGTATTACTTATCGTATTCGTTTTCTCCTGTTCGTCTCATAGTCCGTAAAGATCATCTCCCCAAGTCCCTTTAATCCGGTATAAAACGCCTTGCCTTTATTCGCAGCCGTGAAATGATCCACGAACTGCATTAGGTAGGGGTCTTCGGCGATCATAAAGGTCGTAATGGGAATATGAAGTTTTCTGGCCTGTGCAGCCATCGTATAGCAACGGCTCACAATGTACGGATCCAGGCCGATACTGTTCTTATAGTACTGGCCGTCCGGCATTTGGATACAACTAGGCTTCCCATCGGTGATCATAAAGATCTGCTTGTTGGTATTCCGCTTTCTGCGAAGCATATCCATGGCCAGTTGTAACCCGGCTACGGTATTCGTATGATAAGGCCCTACGTTCAAATAAGGTAAATCCTTGATCTGAATCGGCCAGGCATCATTCCCGAATACCAGAATATCCAGTGTGTCTTTGGGATAGCGCGTGGTGATTAGCTCGGACAGGGCCATAGCCACCTTCTTGGCAGGAGTAATACGATCTTCTCCGTACAGGATCATGCTATGGCTGATATCAATCATCAGTACCGTGCTCATTTGGGCTTTGAACATGGTCTCTTCCACGACCAGGTCATTCTCGGCCAAATGAAAATTATCGATCCCGTGATTGATCTGTGCATTTCGAAGGGTTTCCGTCATGGAAATTCGCTCCAGAGGGTCTCCAAACTGATAGTTCCGGAACTCCCCTGCCTGTTCATCTCCCATTCCGGTGTACTTCGTTTTATGGTTCCCGCCGCTACTCCGTTTTAGTTTTCCGAAGATCTGTTCCAACGCACGCTTTCGGAGTGCTCTTTCGGTTTTTTCGGTGATCCTGGTGCCTCCGCCCTTTCCGTCAGGTCGAATTTCCTCGCGGATATACCCCTTCTTCTTCAGGTCTTCCACAAAATCATCCAAAGTATAATCTTCGGTAGTCAAATTATACTCTTCATCCAATTGCTTCAACCAATCCATAGCCTCGTCAAAATCGCCTGAGGTATGTGTGATGAGTTCCTGAAATATCTCGAAAAGTTTTTCGAAAGGTGATTGATCCTTAGGCGTATGTTTTGTGAATACAAATCCGGTACGCCTGCTGCTTCTATTCATACCCTAAAAATAACACTTTTCAAAGTAAGAATAACCGCATTAACACCTATTTAAGAGTTCCCTTTCCACAATTTCTTACCTTTAGGAATTCAAATTTTAAGCGGTCCTGCGGCTGCTGATAAATCAACCAAAAAAAATGAAAAAAGTGTTTTTCCTAGGGTTCCTATTGCTTGCAACAACCCTATCTGCTCAGGAATTTTCCCTGGATCTCCTTAAAGACATGGAGCCCCGAAACATAGGTCCCGGTGGGATGTCCGGACGTGTAACGTCTATTGATGTTGTCCTGGATAATCCAGATGTAATGTACGTAGGAACCGCTTCCGGCGGTTTGTGGAAATCTACCAGTGGTGGTATTCGCTGGAACCCCATATTCGATGATCAACCAACCGGTTCTATCGGTGCTGTGGCCATTCAACAGTCCAACCCTTCCGTGGTGTGGGTAGGTACCGGTGAAGGAAACCCAAGGAATAGTCTCAATGGCGGTTTCGGAGTTTATAAATCACTTGACGGAGGAAAGACCTGGAAATCCATGGGCCTTGAGGAAACACGACATATACATCGTATTATCATTCATCCGGACAATCCCGATGTAGTCTATGTAGGAGCCATTGGTTCTCCCTGGGGTGAACATCCGGAGCGCGGGGTTTACAAAACTACCGACGGTGGAAAAACATGGAACAAAATATTATTTCAAAACAACAAAACGGGAGTGGCCGATATGATCATGGACCCCTCCAATCCCAATAAGCTTATTGTAGCCATGTGGGAACACAAACGCGATCCCTGGTTCTTCAAATCAGGTGGGGAAGGCTCCGGTATCTTTATTACGCATGACGGCGGCGACACCTGGGAAGAACGCACAGATGAAGATGGCCTTCCCAAAGGTGATTTGGGACGTATCGGACTCGCTATTGCCCGCAACAAGCCCAATGTAGTGTATGCGCTCGTTGAGGCAAAGAAAAATGCACTCTACAAGAGTACGGATGGTGGTTTCACCTTCAAGAAGATCAATGATAAGAATGACATTGGGAACCGACCTTTTTATTACTCCGAGATCTATGTAGATCCGCAAAACGAGAACCGTGTCTATAGTATTTTTACCTATGTCAACGTTTCCGAAGACGGAGGAAAGAATTTCGATCAGCTTATGCCTGCCTATGGCGTTGATAACGGAGTACATCCCGATCATCATGCCTGGTGGATCCATCCTGAAGACGGGAGCTTTATGATCGACGGAAATGACGGTGGTATGAATATTACTCATGACGGAGGAAAGACCTGGCGATTTATTGGCAACCTGCCAGTGGCGCAATTCTATCACATTGCCGTGGACAATGAATTTCCTTATAATGTATATGGCGGAATGCAGGATAACGGAAGCTGGCGCGGCCCGGCCTATGTATGGCGCGCACAGGGTATCCGGAATGATTACTGGCAGGAGATCTCTTTTGGTGATGGATTCGATGTGGTTCCCGATCGCGATGACAGCCGCTATGGCTGGAGTATGAGTCAGCAGGGTTTTGTGAGTCGCTATGATTGGCAAACGGGAAATAACTATACGGTCCGTCCTACGCATCCCGATCCTGAAATGATCCTTCGTTTTAACTGGAACTCAGCCATTAATATTGATCCGTTTAACAACAGTACCATTTACTTCGGAAGTCAGTTTGTGCATAAAAGCACCGATAAGGGACTTACCTGGGAGCTGATTTCTCCGGATTTAACTACGAACGACAAGGAAAAGCAAAAACAAAGCGAAAGTGGCGGATTGACCATGGATGCTACGGGAGCCGAGAATTACACGACTATTCTCGTCATCGAGCCCTCCCCACTGGAGCGCAATATGCTGTGGGCCGGAACCGATGACGGACGGGTACATTACACCCGTGACGGAGGTCAGAACTGGACTGATGTATCCCGTAATATCCCGGGATTACCTGAAGGGAGCTGGATTGTTCAGATCAAAGCATCCAACAAACGCCAGGGAGAGGCGTTGCTTGTTGCCAACGATTACAGAAGATACAATTATACGCCGTATGCCTATCGCACTACTGATTACGGAGCTACCTGGCAGCGTATTGTAGATAGCAACGATGTCTTGAGTTATGCCTTGAGTATCGTGGAAGACCCGGAAGAACGCAATCTGTTGTTTTTGGGAACCGATGACGGCCTTTACGTCTCGCTGAATGCCGGCTCGAGCTGGACCAAATGGACAAAAGGTTTCCCAACGGTTTCAGTAAAAGACCTGGTTATCCAGGAAAGAGAACACGATCTCGTTATTGGAACCTTTGGACGCGCGGCCTGGGTACTGGACGACATACGTCCACTGCGTGCCCTGGCTAAAAATGCTTCGATTCTGTCAAACGATGTGCACGCCTTTGATCCCCCGGTAGCCTATTTAGCTTCGTACCAGCAACCCACCGGAAGCCGGTTTGGTGGTGATGCGATCTATAATGGTGAGAACCGTGGCTTCGGAGCTCCCATTCGGTACTACTTTCAGAAAAAAGAGGCCCCGAAAGAAGCACCTAAAGAGGAAGGCGCTGAAACTGATGATTCGGAAGAAGCAAAGAATAAGCCCAGTAAGGATTCGATCTATATGAAAGTCTATGACGGAACACGGCTCATTCGCACTTTGAAGCGAAAAAAACCGGACAGCACGGGAATCTACACCTGGCGCTGGTTCATGAATGAAAAGGGCGTTGACAGACCTTCACGTCGCATCAGAAAGCGTACTAACGAGCCTGGAGGAGTTACCGTTAAACCCGGGACCTATCGTGTAGAGATCTCATATATGGATCAGACATCGGAAACAAACGTAACTGTCGCCACCGATCCAAGAATTGATGTACCTCAAAATGCAATTGACGAAGAGTACGCGAGAGGTAAAGAGATCCAGAATATGACACAGGTGGCTGCCGATGCCGTTAAGCAACTCATTGAGAGTAAGAATACAGTGAACGCTTTCAACAAGCGGATGAAAGACCTGGATGCTAAAAAATACAAAGACGATATCAAGGCCGGTAAGGATCTTACCAAAAAAATAGATTCGATAGTGGCCATTTATTTGGGCAAAGAAGATGATCGCCAGGGAATTACCAGAAATCCCGAACCCAACGCAATGGGAAGAATAGGTACCGCCAATTTCTATTCCAGAAGTCGGCCAAGTGGCATGACTGCTACCGAAAATCGACTGCTACAACATGCAAAAGACCATTTAAATGAGGCCTTGCGTCAAACAAATGCTTTCTTTGCAAACGAATGGGTGGAGTACCAGGCCAAAATGGAAAGCATGGAATTATCACCGTTCAAAGAAACACAAACATTTAGCATCGATTAATTGTCTATACGAAGTTTATGAAGAAAAAAATAGCAATGTTCATCCTGGCCATAGGAATGGCCGGTACAGGTATTTCACAAACAGGAGAAGATGAATGGGGTGCCTGGTATATGTATTTTGGGACTAACCGGGTAAGCGACGATTTGAGTATTCATACGGAGGCCCAATTCCGTTTTTATGAAGTGGCTTCCAATTTCAACCAGTTGCTGCTGCGTACAGGGCTTAATTACCATATTAGTGAGAAGGCCATTGCGACATTCGGATATGCGTATATTTCGACGGACGGAACCTTTATCGACACTCCCGATGAGCGAAATAGTAGAGAAAATCGAATTTTCCAACAGTTTATTCTGAACAACAATTCGGGTAAATTCAAATTTGAACATCGATACCGGCTTGAGCAGCGATTTATAAACACCCTGGCAGGTAATACCACAGAGCACCGGGCCCGGTATCGTCTGCAAATCACCTATCCAATAGATGAGAACTGGTTTCTAAATGCTTATGATGAGGTGTTTATCAATCTGCAAGAGCCCATTTTCGGACAAAACCGACTGTACGGAGCCGTAGGCTATAAGTTCAACTCAAATCTAAGTGCGCAGTTGGGATACCTTAAGAATCACTTCACGGCCATTAACTTTGACCGACTTCAGTTAGGAATTTTCTTCAATACCGACTTACGGAAGAAGGAAATTGAATAAGTGTTGAATTTTGAGTGTTGAGTGTTGAGTTTTGAGTTTTAAGTTTTGAGTTTTGAGTGTTAAGTTTTAAGTGTTGAATTTTGAATTTTTCAATCTTTCAATTCTTCAATCCTGTATTCAGAAACAAAAACCAACGACCACCCCACTACTCACTACTCACTACTAATAAAAAACCATCGCAATGAACGTCCAAAAGGTAGAATTTCAGAATAAGGAAGGACAAACACTGGCGGGACGGCTGGAATTACCGGCCAACCGGCATCCACATAACTTCGCCCTGTTTGCCCATTGTTTTACGTGTAACAAGAACCTTTCTGCGGTTCGGAATATAAGCAGAGCACTTACTTCCAAGGGTTTTGGTGTTTTGCGTTTCGACTTCACCGGTCTGGGAGAGAGTGATGGAGATTTTGCGGATACCAATTTCTCGGGTAACGTAGACGATTTGATCGCAGCTTCTGATTACCTGGCCGAAAACTACCTTTCCCCTGCCCTGTTGATAGGTCATTCGCTGGGAGGAGCTGCCGCCATCTTTGCAGCTGCGGAAATTGACTCGATCAAAGCCGTAGCTACCATTGGAGCACCCAGCAATCCAAAGCACGTAACTCATTTATTACGTAGCAGCCTGGAAGAGATTAAGGCAAATGGCCTGGCCGTAGTAAATCTGGACGGTCGTGATTTTACGATAAAGGAGCAATTCATCAATGACCTTGAAACCAAATCGCTGCCGGAGGTAGCAAAAGGCCTTCGAAAGGCGTTGCTCATATTACATTCTCCTCAGGATGCGACGGTGGGAATTACCAATGCCGAAGAGATTTATGTGGCCGCACATCACCCTAAGAGCTTTGTATCCCTGGATGGTGCGGACCATCTACTGATGCGAAAAGAAGATTCGATCTATGCAGGAAGTGTGATAGCGGAATGGTCATCCCGCTACGTTGACCTTCAGGAAGAAGCACCGGTGAAGACACAACACGATGTGGTGGCCAGCCTGGATGGCGATGCCGGTTTTACCACGCAAATGAAAGTAGGAAGTCATTATATGCTGGCTGACGAGCCGGTTCGCGTAGGTGGAAATGATTTTGGCCCCAATCCTTACGAATTTGTTTCGGCCGGATTATCGGCATGTACGGCTATGACCATACAAATGTACACGCGACGCAAAGGATGGCAGGTCGACAATGTCGAGGTACACACCAGTTACGGTAAGACCTATGCCCAGGATTGTGAAGATTGTGAAAACCCCGGTGCAAAGATCGACACATTTAACCGGGAGATCAAACTGGAAGGCGATCTGGACGAAAAGCAAGTGGCCCGAATACTCGAAATTGCAGATAAATGCCCGGTCCATAAAACCTTGCATAGCGAAACACAGGTTATTACTACCTTAGTCGAGTAAATTTACTATCTGAAAAAGCTCATATCAAATACCTTCGAAGTAACCGTAGAAGGTTACCACAGTCTATACCTTCCTGAGGATGAGGTTGCTCCATTCATAGACGGAGGGCATAAAAGAGCGCTCTTTACCGCCCGGTTTAAGGATAGATCAATTACTTTCCACGGTGCACTACAGCGTATCAAAGGGCGGTATACACTTACGTTCGGTAAACAAAAACAAAAGGAACTCGGCGTTTTTCCTTCCGATTATTTCGAACTGCAGATTCAGGAAGATACCAGCAAATATGGTGTCGATATGCCGGAAGAGTTTCAGGCTGTTCTGGACAGCGATCCCGAAGCGATGCAGATTTTTGAAGGTTTTACCCAGGGAAAACAGCGTTCGCTGATCTACTACATATTGCGATTTAAGAATAGCCAGACAAGGATTGATAAAGCACTTATTATTACTGAAAATATGAAGATGGGCATTACACATGGCCCGGACCTGGTTAAACCTCATTTTAGGTAGGCGCTACAATTAATTTGGAATGTTACTCGCATTCGCTGTACCTTTAATACATCTAATACGAACCTAAAATCCAAAAAATATGAAAACATTTCGATGGGCCATTGCAGGTTGCCTTCTAGTCCTGTTCGTCGCCTGTAAAAATGACACAAAGGAGAAATCCGAAACCACCGAAGAAGCAACAGAGGTAGCCGAAGAAGCGGAAAAAGTTGAGGAGAAAGCTGCGGCTAAAACCCTGGAAATAGCGCTCGAAGCGCGCAGCGAAAGCAATGCCACAGGTACCGTATATTTTAAGGAAAAGGACGGTGTGGTGAGTATGGAAGCTAAAATTACAGGACTTAGTGCCGGTAGTCATGCTATTCACTTGCATGAAAGCTCGGATTGCTCGTCTGCCGACGGAAAGTCCACCGGAGGCCACTGGAATCCAACATTCCAGCCCCACGGTGAATGGGGCGCCGAGTCAGGATATCACAAAGGAGATATTGGGAATTTCCAGGCAAATGACAGCGGCCAGGGTGTGGTTGCTTTTAGCACGGACGAATGGTGCATTGGTTGCGGTGACCCCAACAAGGATATTCTTGGTAAGGCGGTTGTGGTTCACCAGGGAACAGATGATTTCACATCTCAGCCCTCAGGTGCCGCCGGAGCTCGCATCAGTTGCGGAGGTGTAATCGAATAGTCTTAGAAATACATTAAAGAGAAAGCCCGTCATAGACGGGCTTTTTTATTACAATTAAAATGTTTCTTTTTAGGGACATCAAGGGGCTGTTCGATGTTTACTTTATGTTTCATTTTACTTGTGTACTATATTAGTCAAAAACAATACCAAAATGTTTCAAAAAAAATCCCGAATCAGCAACTGACCCGGGATTATAATATCTATACACTGTTTAAAACTACTGCTTCACAATACGTTTTACAGTACTGGCGCTTTCTGAAACAATCTTCACGAAATACAAGCCTGTGGACAGATTAGCCAAAGACAGGTTTTTGGCCTCGGTCATTCCGGTAAGGTCTACTGTTTGGATAATACGTCCGTTCACATCTGTTATCGTTGCATCCACCAATACCTCCGCACTTCTGTTAACCAGAGTAATATCGCCTGGAGTTGGGTTAGGATATAATATGATTCCGCTTGATAGCTCATTACCGGCAACACTTAACACTTCCTCTACTGTAACATTGAAAGTACAATCTACCGAGTTACCGGCTTCATCTTCAGCAGTGATCGTTACTGTCTGAACTCCTACTCCTACAGTCGAACCGGCTGTTGGGTTTTGGCTTAGAGTTGGAGGATCGGTACAGTTATCCGAAGCTGTTGCAGACGCCGTGTAATCCGGAATAGTAAAGTCGTCACCCGGATCAACCTGAACAGTAATGTCGGCAGGACACGTAAGCACAGGATCTTCTGAATCCACAGTGACCGCTGCTTCCGTACGCGCTCCCAGACATCCCTGAATTCCTAATCCGATGTCGGCGTTAGCAACTCCGTAGTCTGAAGTCAAACAAACATCTGCCCAATCGGCGGCAGAATCAGTATCTCCGTTCCTTCTGAAGGAGTCATTACATTCTGCGGTCAGGGAGGCTCCATCACCAGTCCAATCCAGATCGGCGGCGGTGATGTTGAATCCGTTGATCGTAACATTCAGGTTGGCAATTTCGGCGGACGTGAAATTCCAGAAGGCCGAGTCGACCACATTTCCGGAAGGATCGATAATGATCACCCATCCGGTACCGTCATTGTTCCACCAAATATTACTTCCCCAATAATCGCCGCTTCCGGCATCATCGCTCCAGGACACCACGGCATCCTGACCCATATTGCCTAATGTTTGCGGGGTCACATTGATCGTATTGATATCGGTATACGGCTGCTCACTTACGGCAACGGTGTATCCGGTATAGTCAAATGGCAATCCTACATTCTGAATTTCCAATCGATCCGGTGTTTCCAGGGTTAATTCTGAAATAACCAACTGCGATTGCGGAACCGGTGGTGTTTCCTGAGCAAATACGGAAACGTTTCCGGTTGGAGAGAATGAGTAATCGTTTCCTTCCGCCAGGAAGTTCCCTCCAAACTCGTCATCAAACCACCAGATGGTATTGGCAGGATCGTTTGGAGTAGCACTCACGGTTACATCATCTCCGGGGCAGTAATCGGATACTCCTGTAGCCGAAGGCCCTGCAGGTAGCGCGATTACTTCAATATCGTCTGAATCTGTTGATGGCGGCGCACAGCTGGAACCTGGTGTATCATAAGTAATAGTATGTACTCCAACTCCAGCAGCTATAGGATCAAAGCTATATGTCAAACCGTTTCCGTCATCGGTAACTCCGGGACCACTATATACTCCACCGATAGGAGTTCCTCCTCCCAGTCCTGTAAGCACCGCACTTCCTTCACATACGTCAGGTGGCGCAGTATAGCTGGCAAGGCCTGAAGGTGTATCGAAGGCCTCGGCACCATCATTCACACTTCCTGAGGATCCCTGATCGGCACTTACACCCAATCCGCGCTTGGCGAAGGCATCCCAAAGCAAGCACTCATTGGCTCCGCCGTACAAGGCGAGATCCGCCTGGAAAATAGCATCACGACCATCTACGAAACCTGGGCTACAAGGTTGAAGTTTCATTGCTTCCGTGATAATTGCCATGGCCTGGACATTTCCGGCATCCTGATTCACATCACCTGTGAAGTTGTAGATATCGGTATCAAAACCATACTGATCGATAAGTCCCCATGTCACTTCCCAAAGCATCGTACACCATACGGAACCTACTCCATGTGGAATCGAGACGCTGCTGATATCACCATATGTTTGCGGGTTAACCGCCAAATCCGTACTGTAAGGGAACGGACGAATTCCTGGTCCGTTAGCCGGTTGTCCGAATAGATAGGTTCCAACGGGACGCGGGTCGGCTCCGGTATCTCCGGCTTCGATAGACAGAATAGCTCCGTAGAAATCGCTCCATCCTTCACCCATTTGTTCCTGGTTTCCGAGGCATCCTGCGGCGCCAGGACCTCCTGTAAGTCGATTGGAAATACCATGAGCGTACTCGTGAGCGACCACCAGGTTATCGAAGGTACCATCGCGGCCATTACAAATAAAATTGTTCATCGTAGGATTCTGACCATCGGGAGGTGTTCCAAATGTTGCATTACAGAATTGAGAAATCTGAGCGTTGGCGTTCACCGAATCACTTCCGTTTCCACCATTTCCGTAGTTATTCTCCTGAAAGTTTCCTCCTACCTCATCAAATCCATAGATATGTAGTACATCGTGGATAATGTTGTTCCAGTAGAAAAGATTCGTTATTGCGGAATCTTCATATTGGTTGGCTACTGTCCAAACCTGATCGAACGGATATCCGGTGAAATTGAGATCCACACCACCGTCCGGTTGGTAACCAAAATTGTCACCGGCTTCAAATGCGTTTACGTTATTCCCTTCGGTGACGGTAAACTCCGGACCTGCCACTCCATTGGTATCGTGCCATCCAAAAGGAGAGGCCGTAAGGTTAGCAGGGGATACTTCGGTAGTTCTGGGACCGAAATATGGGCTTTCAAGCGGTATGGCGAATACTTCATAACATTCGTTACAACCTGCCTCTGCTTCGGCTTTTGCCACCATTTCGTCATAATTCGGAATGTCGAAGAGGTTCCTGTGGTAATCTATTCCCTGATGCTCGCTATGGTCGTGTTCGAACGAACAGGTAAGCATCCAGTTGTTTTGGTCAATGATGATCCCGGATGCCGCATCAACACGAACACTCCACCAGTTGAGACGTGTAGTTTCTTCGATAGAAAGATCCCAGGCCAACACCAATTCATTATTGGCGTTAAGCTGATACGTGAGGCTGGCAGGAATCTCGCTCAACGAAATTCCACCCTGGCTCATTAAGGTCTTCTGTGAAGGGCCTCGTTCTGCATCCAGTACCGTAATTGCTTCGGTAATTGAATAGTTGAGCTGAGCTGCAGCCGACTGCACGGCCTGAACAGCAGAAAGTGATGGCGATGCATTTCCGGAAGCCCGGCTCTGAATGTTGTCGATAAATCGAATGTTCGAGTTCAATAGACGTCCGTTTGGCATAATATGCACGCTGGACTCCGTTCCGTAGATTTCAAGGCTATTGAGCATTTGCCTGAAATAAATGTGTCGTACTCCACTGGTGCTACTCACATGCTCACTTGTAATGACCCATTGAGCATCTGAGCCAACCAATTTGTTGTTTTCAAGTAATGTCGCAATCTCGCCATTGATGACTTGCGTATGGCTTTGTGAAATTGCTGAAAAGGAAATAGAAAATAGTGCTGCCAGAAACAGGCAGAGAGTAACTCTTTTCATGGTTCGCGTTTTAGGTTATGACTGTAAGTAGGTATCTAAATTCGCGTAAAGCTATCAAAAGAACTTCCAATTAGCAAATTTTTGATAAAAAAGCCCTTTTATTAACATTCGATCAATAAAAGTGATTGTATTCTAGTTTTTATTAAAAAATCATCGCCTATTTACTATATTTATATTCGATTAGGTAGTTCATTACATCCTAACCGCCATACCCTTCATGGACCAACCGGATCTACTTATTAAAGAGCTTCAAAACGGAAACGAACAGGCGTTCTCCAGGATATACGATATGTATTCCGGAGCGATATACGGAGTGCTTTACAATATTGTACGAAACGAAGATGATGCCGAAGAACTGCTTCAGGACGTATTTGTGAAGGTGTGGAACAACAGGACCGGTTATGCTCCCGGTAAAGGGCGGTTTTATACCTGGCTTCTGAACATTGCTCGCAATGCTGCCATTGATAAAACGCGCTCCAAGTCCTTCAAGAACTCGCAGCGAAACCTTAGCACCGAGAATTTCGTAGATATAGTAGCGACCAGTGATTCGCTGAATCGCTTCACTAATACGATCGGTTTGCGCAAATTTGTGGAAGCCCTAAAGCCAGCCTGTATAAAGATCATCGAGTTATTGTATTTTAAGGGATATACCCAGGCCGATGCGGCCGAAACATTGGAAATACCCTTAGGGACCCTCAAGACGAGGAACAGAAGTTGTATGAATGAATTACGAAAAATGTTAGACGAATAACATGAGTGCACAGGAGATCATAGCGTCCGGGAAACTGGAATTATATGTGTATGGCAAGCTCTCACCTGAAGAACAACAGGAGGTACAGGAGGCAATGGCCATGTATCCTGAGGTTAAGAAAGAAGTGGAGGCCATAGAGACTGCTCTTATTCATCTTTCGGAAGGAGTTGCTCCTCAAGTACCGTCACGGGTTTGGAGCGGTATACGTGACCGTATCCATCAATCATCTTCATCTTCTTCTTCGCGTCGCAACTGGGCAACGATATCGGGATGGGCTGCAGCAGTGATTGCCGTAGGTGGTATTTTCTGGATGTTCAATCAAAATAACGATCTCAACCAGCAACTGAACGATGCCACGACCGAAAACGGGCAGCTTCGCGATACGATCACTCAGGTCGAATCGGAACTGGCAGATACCAATACGCTGCTTGATTTACTTAGATCGAAAGACTACAACACCATACTATTGCCTGGAAATGCCCCTGTGGCTCCTGAAGCGTACGCCAAGGTCTATTATAACAGTGATGGAGACATTGCCTATATTGACGCTACCGGCCTTCCTGACGCGCCTCCCGGAAAAGTATATCAGGTGTGGTCATTGACTTTAGATCCACTTACCCCAACCAGTATGGGATTGTTGGATAACAACACTGATCAGGGAGACGGATTCTATAGATTTGAGGACGTTCCTACGCCTCAAGCCTTTGGAATTACACTGGAACCTGAAGGAGGTAGTGAATCACCTACCCTGGATCAGTTATACACACTAGGTACTGTTTCACCTTAGTTCAATAAAAAAATAAGGGGCCGTCGGATGACGGCCCCTCACTAACAAAAAACCAGGTAACCACAATGGGTTGTATAAAATGGCAAGCGGTTAAAGGTTTGCCATGTACATATCTATATACGAATTAAAGATCATTTTGGTTTTCACAATGCCTCCACTTTTTTCGTGACTACGGGCCCCAGCTCGAAAGCCGCTTCCAGCAGTTCATTTTTGAGCGCCTTTACTTCTTTCTTCATACCATTGGCTTTATACACCATGGCGGTATGCAGCAATGCCATTGGTTCGGAGGTCTTTCCATCGACAAACTCCTGTATGGTATTCAAAGCGCTCGCCGCATCCCCATTGGATAATTGGGCCAGGGCCAGCAAATGATAGGTTTCGGGCGTGGCTCGCGCATTTACCTCGGCTTCGGCCAGTGAAACTGCTTTTTCAGGATCGGTATCCGCATGCAATTCTATTAGGTACGTATTGTACATTTCGCCATAGCTATCACCGGAAGCCGTTTCAAGAAACTTAAGAGTGTGCTCCTTCTGTTCATTAAGATCTCCATTGAATTCGGCCATTTCAGACTTAAGCAAATGGTAGTCCGGCACTTTGTGATACGCCATCACCGAGTCTAAAATGCGATGTGCCTCTTCGGTATCCTTTTCATAGGAGTAAGCGATCCATGCTATCCCCTTCTTCACATAGGCGTTGTCCGGTTCCAGTTCCAGCGTCTTGAGATACTGCTCGTACGCATCGGCTATTCGTCCGGCATGACCGTAATAATCTCCGAGGTTACTGTACGTCCAGATCTGCAGGGACTTGTTCTTACGTGAGTCGGCGATGTCTCTCGCCTGCTCCATATAGGTTATAGCCGCTTCCAAATTACCTTTGTGATCGCTCCATTTGGAGAGTCGGATGAGGTAATTGTACTCGGCATTATTCTTCACTTTATTGAGGAACTCGTACGCCAGGTCGTAAGCGCCCACTTCCATGTATACATCAAATAACATATACTCGGTAAAGCGTTTATTTGATACGCCCTCGTAGCTGGCTTCAAGGATATTACGCGCTTCGGCAAAACGATGCTGAGAAATATAATTCCTGGCAAGTGCCCGCTCATAGGCATCTTTATTGTTTCCTGCAATGGAGATTGCTTTTAGTAGCAACGTTTCAGCATCCAGAAGGTAACCGGGGTTTCCTGTGGTTTCAAACAATCTCGAATATGCAGCGGCCAAAGGCCCCAGGTCTCCTACTCCTGAGCTATCCGGCCGCAGGCGGGCGGACCAAAACTCCTTTTCGGAAAGTGCTTCCCGGTAGGACTCGCCTTCTCCGGTAACGAGATAGGCATTATAGTCTTCGGGATCTATGATCTTCTCTGTAGTTGCGTCCTGGCATGCACATAGCAGCCCGACCACGGCAATTACAATTAGATATTTCATTTTGTATGTAAAAAGAAAAAGAGCAATTGCTTGCCCTTTTTCAGTGTGTTTATTTAATTACTGATTAGGTGCTTCAAGGTACGGGAACGGCAGACCGAAATCTCTGTCCCCTGCATCTACACCGTCACTCGTAAGTTGTGGAGTATCGGGCACACCATCACCGTTGGTGTCCGATCCGTCAAAACGGGTTCCCGTGGTTCCTCCGAACATCAAGGTAAGTGAAATGTCGATAACATCGTCTGCCAGGGTTCGTCCGGTCAGGGCCACCCCTGTATTCGGATCAAAGTACGTAGTCTGTCCGTTGGCTGCCACCTGCAGGGCATCGAATTGGGCCAGTACCGTCGTAAAGGTAGGTGCGTCCAATCCCAGAATATTGGTCTCGTAATCAAGATCGGCAGGATCAATACCCAAGGCTACTGCATATACATCATGATAGGCTTCAAGGGTTGCTTCGAAGGTAGGCTGAAAAGCTGCTCTATCGGACACTATGGACACGTTGAAATCATTCTTCACATTGTCACTTCCACTGAATACGGTATTTACACCGGGACGACCCATGATGTCTTCCTGAACAAAAGTTCCGCTGAAATCGATTCCGCTGGTGCAGGGATCACACACTCCACCGCAGTCAATTCCTGTCTCGTCCTGGTTCATAATGCCATCCGTACAGGTCTCCTGACTAATTACATTTCCATTTTCATCTTCGTTGGTACACTGTGCAAACAACAATGCAGAGAAGACGGCAAGTACAACTATTCTTATATTTCGTGTTTTCATTGTTCTCTCTTTTACTGTCATTATTGTTTTCTTTTCGCTGATACCCATACGTTATACGAATCGGGTAATCCGTTAATTCCAACCGCTGCTCCAACGTGCGGAGGTGGCGTTCCCAGCATAGAATTGGGCACCTCAACCACAATGGCAAGCACGTTTAGATCCAGGAAGAAGTCCTCGGCAGTTCCGGGAGGAAAAAATCCATCGGGTGCTGCGGCTCCTGAGACTACTTCATTGAAACGGTTAAAGTCAAAATAGAAGGCATCCCGTCGGGGGCCGGCGAAGAAGCTCATGCCGTTATTTGTTTCGATAAAGGTATCGGACGTTGTCGAAATCTGTACGATATTCTGATCCGCGAATGTGAGTACCTCACTGCTCAATCCGGTTTGCGTAGGTTGGGCCGGACCGAAGAAGTACATCGAATCTCCACGTTTAATAGCCTGAATGACGAGATCTTCGACAAAATCTCCTGAATTATCAATGTTGAATTCGATGAGAACGTCCTCATCGAAGGTGGCGTTCTCGGTCACCGTACCAGGGGTAAGCGGACCTTGCAGCGTAGCGACAAATACCGTGCTGTTGGCATTATCACCCTCAAAAGCGTAAAGGTCGGCAATATCGGTAGTAGTCCCGGCTACCAACGGTGCATCGATGTGGTCTGCTGCAATTACAAAGAGCGACGCACCTGCAAGTACAAGCGCTCCCAAAGCCGCATACATCTTGTTTTTTTTCATGTTCGTTGTTTTTGGTTATAAAAATATTTTGTTTGTAAAATCAAAACCGTCTCAAATGACATTGTTTTGATCCTAATTTCAGTAAAAACATTAATTTTACTTTCCACCATATACGCCGTAGTCGGAATTATGGTTTTTGTAAAAACGTTAAAATTTTGTTAACGTTGCAACCCAATTCAGGCATTCATGAACCCATCTGCTTCCGGTTGGATACTTAAGTTCCTCACACTCTTTGAACGAGAAAAGCTCATCGATGTATATCCTGAGGAAGCTAATTTGTATCATCACTTAAAACAGGTAGGTTTTATTTACGGTGTTTCGGTGGATGCGCTTCCCAGCGAGGAAATAAGTCATTTAAAACTTACCAAGGAAGAGTACACCAAAGTCAACCTTTTTCATGCCCTTCTCTATACACATACCACGCAACGCCCTGATTCCGGGTTTGATGATGCAATTAATGAAATAATACGTTTCTATAAAAATATTGATAAGGGAAAAAAGGGATTTTTTCAGAAGCTGACACTGGCCAAAAAACCTTCCGAAAATCTCGAGCAAATACTCTCGGCCCGGCTTCAGGAAGGCAACGATGTGCTTAAGAAGAATACTACCTCCCTGCTCACCTATGCCCTGCTCTACGTAGATGTTTTGGCATTTCGCGTGTTTCTGAAAGATCAGGATGGCTTGAAGCGTTATTCAGAAGCACTGGAAGCAATTTTGATCCAGGGGTCCCTGCTGGCACTGGAAGCCAAAGAACGGAAAAACAAATACGACCTCCAGTTACTCGAGCTTTTCGAGTCCTCTTCCATGGCGCTGCCCAATGCCCGTCATGAAGATCATTTGGAAAGTCTTGAACGACTTCAATTTCTTACTGAAGATGATTCGCTGGAAAAGCAATACCTACTGGATATTTGTTGCCTGGCTGTGTGGGACGATCATCATCTCGACGATTCTGAATTCCACTTTTTGCAGCAGCTAGCTGATCTCCTGGGGTTTGAAGAAGATCATCTCGATAACAACTTAAAAGAGCTTTTCGAGTTCTCGGATATGTATTCCGAAAAGATCATCCTTTTTGAATACGCACATCCCGTAAATCAATTCTATAAGCAATCGGTATCTACGGTTAAGCTGCTTATACTCAGGAACAAAAGAAGATTATTAAAAGAACTAAGTGAAAGCGGTGAATTGCTTGTATTGCTGAGTCAATCGACCCTTCGGGATCTGGATTCGGACGAAAAGCAGAAAGTCAAG
>CAZTLE010000021.1:0-30930 GCA_964614415.1 uncultured Aureitalea sp.
GGAACAACCACTACCTGTAGCTTTGACGTTATTGTAAACGACACAGAAGCGCCTACTGCAGTTTGTCAGGACATAACCGTTCAATTGGACGCCAACGGCGATGCGTCTATTACGGCAGCCGATATAGATAATGGGTCCAATGACAACTGTGGCATCACGAGTACAACCATCGATATAAGTAGTTTTGACTGCTCCAATGTAGGTGACAATACCGTTACGCTCACGGTCACCGATGCTGCCGGAAACAGCTCAAACTGTACAGCCAACGTAACCGTAGAGGATAGTATTCTACCTACAATTACCTGTCCTGCAGACATTACGGTAAATAACGATGCCGGATTGTGTTCGGCAGTGGTGACCTACACCGCTCCGGTAGGAACCGACAACTGTTCGGGTGCAAACACAACACAAACAGTTGGGTTGCCAAGTGGATCGGCCTTCCCGGTGGGTACTACAACGAACACCTTCACAGTAACCGATGCCAGCGGAAACACAACCAGCTGCAGCTTCGATGTAATCGTGATTGACAACGAGGCTCCATCGATTGCCTGTGGGGCTACTATTACAGTAGATACAGACCTCGGAGCCTGCGAGGCGGTCGTTAACTATAGTCCCCCTATTGTAAGCGACAATTGTCCCGGAGAGGTCACAACGCAAACAGCAGGTCTCGCAAGCGGTAGTGCCTTCCCTGTGGGAACCACTACAAACACTTTTGAAGTGACCGACGCCAGCGGAACAACCACTACCTGTAGCTTTGACGTTATTGTAAACGACACAGAAGCGCCTAATGCAGTTTGTGAGGACATAACAGTTCAATTGGATTCAACCGGAACTGCCTCTATCACAGCTACCAACATAGATAGCGGGTCCAGTGACAACTGTGGTATCACAAGTACAACCATCGATATAAGTAGTTTTGACTGCTCTAATGTAGGTGATAATACCGTTACGCTCACAGTAACCGATGCTGCCGGAAACAGCTCAAACTGTACAGCCAACGTAACCGTAGAGGACAGCATTCTACCTACAATCACCTGTCCCGCAGACATCACGATAGGCAGCGATGCCGGTATTTGTGGCGCTGTGGTTACCTATTCAGTAACAAACGGTGATAACTGTGCCAATGCAATAGTAACACAAACCTCAGGACTTCCATCCGGAACGACCTTTCCAGTCGGAGTTACAACCAACACATTTGTCATAACGGATGCCGGTGGAAACACATCCACCTGTAGTTTTGATGTAACCGTGACTGACGCAGCAGACCCAACCATTACCTGTGGACCGGACATCACTGTTTCCGCAGATCCGGGCTTCTGTGACGCCCTTGTAACTGTTACTCCTCCCATTGCTTCGGATAATTGTCAGGGTTCACCATCGTCTACCGTTGTGGGACCTCGTACAAACTTTGCCCATATGGGAACATTGCTCAATACCACAACCACACTTACAGGGTTAACAACCTCTCAGGGCCCTCCGGTTGAAATTATGATCGTATTTGAAGGTGATATGGACGACCCCAATGAGACATTTGCTCTTACCGGTCCTGATGGCAGCGTTATCTTTAGTGAAGATGGGCCCGCCGCAAGCCAGTGCTCGCTCGAAAATCGTACTGTAAGTATTAATGCGAGTACCTGGAACAACTGGATTAACAATTTTGGAAACGATCTGGATTTCACCTTGTTGGAAGATGTCGATGTTGTCATAGGAGGTCCATCCTGTACCAACGGGGATTATTTCCAGTTGACAGTCAATTTCTTTACACCTTTATTGACCAATGACTTTAATAATAGTGATGATGCTACCGGGACCTACCCTATAGGAACCACCACAGTTACCTGGACGGCTACCGATCCCTCGGGAAATACAGCCACTTGCACCCAGGACATAACTGTTGTAGATAATGAGGCACCTATCGCCTTATGTCAGGACATCACCATTCAACTGGATGCAACAGGAAGTGTGAGCATTTCCAGTGCCGATATTGATGGTGGTTCTACAGATAACTGTGGCGTTGCCTCCCTCTCGGCGTCACAAACCGATTTCACCTGTGCTGATGTGGGAGATAACAGCATCACACTTACTGTGACCGATAATCAAGGTAACACAAGTACCTGTGTGGCTGTAGTTACCGTAGAAGACAATCTACCTCCAACAGCTGTTTGTCAGGATATTACCGTTCAACTCGATGCCAACGGCACAGCCTCTATTACGGCAGCCGACATAGACAACGGATCTTCCGACAATTGCAGTGTTGATACCCTGGTATTGGATAATAATACTTTTGACTGTCAGGATGTTGGTCCTAATACAGTGACCTTAACGGTAACGGATGTCAACGGAAACATAGCTACCTGTACTTCAACGGTAACCGTAGAAGACAATATATCTCCGGTGGCTGTTTGTCAGGATATCACCGTACAACTCGATGCCAACGGTACAGCCTCGATTACGGCAGCCGATATAGATAACGGATCTACCGACAACTGCGGTATCGCCAGTTCGACAATTGACATCAGTTCGTTTGATTGCTCTAATCTGGGCACCAATACGGTAACCTTAACGGTAACCGATGTCAACGGAAACTCTTCGACTTGTAACTCAACAGTAACCGTAGAAGACAATATTGCTCCAACCGCACTTTGTCAGGACGTTACGGTACAGCTCGATGCCTCCGGTAATGTAACCGTAGCCCCTTCTGATGTGGATGGAGGTTCTACAGATAATTGTGGTATTGCTTCCATGAGTGTGACACCCAACGTGTTCGATTGTAGTGATGTCGGTATCAGTACCGTAACACTCACGGTAACCGACGCTGCCGGAAACAGTGCAAGCTGTACGGCTATAGTAACCGTAGAGGACACACTACCTCCGGTAGCTGTTTGCCAGGACATCACCGTTCAACTTGATGCCAATGGAACAGCCTCTATTACGGCAGCCGACATTGATAACGGATCTTCCGATAATTGCGGTGTTGCCAGTACAACAATTGATACAAGTAGTTTCGACTGTTCGAACGTTGGTCCTAATACGGTGACCTTGACAGTAACGGATGAAAATGGAAATACTTCGTCCTGTACTTCAACGGTAACCGTAGAAGACAATATTGCTCCAACTGCACTTTGTCAGGATATCACAGTACAACTCGATGCCAATGGAACTGCCTCTATCACGGCAGCCGATATAGATAACGGTTCTACCGATAATTGCGGTATCGCCAGTTCAACGATTGATATCAGTTCGTTTGATTGCTCTAATCTGGGCGCCAATACAGTAACGTTAACTGTAACGGATGTGAATGGAAATTCTTCGACCTGTACTTCAACGGTAACCGTAGAAGACAACATCGCTCCAACTGCCCTTTGTGCAGACATTACAGTACAACTGGATGCCACCGGTAATGTAACCGTAGCCCCTTCTGATGTGGATGGAGGTTCTACGGATAACTGTGGAATTGCCTCCCTGAGCGTGACACCGAATGTGTTCGATTGCACCAACGTAGGTAGCAACACTGTGACACTCACAGTAACCGATGCTTCCGGAAACAGTGCAAGCTGTACGGCCAATGTAACGGTAGAAGACAATGTGCCGCCGGTAGCTGTTTGCCAGAATATCACGGTACAACTCGATGCCAACGGAACTGCCTCTATTACGGCAGCCGACATAGACAACGGTTCTTCCGATAACTGTGGCATTGCCTCCACGACTATCGACATCACTTCGTTCAGTTGTGCAGACCTCGGCGATAATACCGTGACCTTGACGGTAACCGATGTGAATGGAAACTCTTCGACCTGTATATCTACAGTAACCGTAGAGGATACTATTCCACCAACGATTGCCTGTCCGGCGGATGTGAACACAGGTACCGATCCGGGTCAGTGTAGTGCTGTAGTGGTATTCGCTGATGCGATTGCAATCGATAACTGTTCAGTAACGGTAGCACAAACCGGAGGACTGCCTTCTGGTTCAGCCTTCCCGATTGGAGTAAGCACTGTTGAATTCACGGCAACTGATTCCAGTGGGAACACAACTGTGTGTACCTTCACCATCACGGTAACCGATGATGAGGATCCAATCGCCGTGTGTCAGGATATCACCGTACAGCTCGATGCTGCCGGTAACGTTTCGATCACTGCTGCCGATATTGATGGTGGCTCCACCGATAACTGTGGTGTAGCTTCTATCTCAGCTTCACAAACCGACTTCGACTGTTCGAACGTAGGGGATAACAATGTGACCCTGACAGTTACTGACGATCAGGGGAACACGGGAACTTGTGTAGCTGTAGTGACTGTTGAAGATGTAACCGATCCGATTGCCGTTTGTATGGACATCACTGTTCAATTGGATGCTAATGGAACGGTGACCATCACCGGAGCTGATGTGGACGGAGGATCCTCTGATGCCTGTGGTATTGATACCCTGACATTGGATAACGATACCTTCGGCTGTGATGACGTAGGTAACAATACCGTGACCCTTACCGTAACTGATGTGAACGGTAACTCCTCATCGTGTACTGCCAATGTAACGGTAGAAGACAATGTGGATCCGGTACTTATCTGTATGGATATCACCCTGCCGCTGGATGAGAACGGTGTTGCCCAGATCACTCCCGATGACGTGATCGATACGGTAAGTGATGCCTGTGGTGTTATAAGCACCGCTGTTGATATCTTCGAGTTTGATTGTGATGATATAGGAACACCGATCACCGTAACGGTCTTTGCAAGTGACGCTAACGGTAACCTGGCCTCTTGTACAGCTGTAGTAACCGTGGTAGATGATCTGCCACCGGTACTTACCTGTCCGGCCGATATTACCGTAGACCCAGGTACCGGTAACCTCTTCTATGAAGTACCGGACTACTGGACTGCCGGAGATGCTACGGCCACAGACAACTGTACTGATCCGGTGACGATCTTTACACAGGACCCGGCACCAGGTACGTTGCTATCTGATGGTATATACACCGTAACCCTAACCGCAGAAGACGATGAGGGTAATGTAGGTACATGTACTTTCGACCTTACCGTGGAAAGCACACTGGGTGCAGGTGATGTGAATGACGCTAACCTGGGCACTTTGATACTGTATCCGAACCCGGCGTCAACACAGGTATTCCTGTCCAACCCGCAAGCACTCAACCTGAACGATCTGATGATCTACGATATGACAGGTAGGCTTGTTCAAACTGTTCAGTTAGAAGGCATGGGAACTGAAAAAGCCATTGATATAACACAATTGGCCAGTGCCACCTATGTGATCTATATCACCGGAGAATACGGACGTATAACCAAACAATTAATTAAAGAATAGAGAAGTTTTAGTTAGTTCCTAAAACGTAAGACGAGTTTTTTTTCGTGATTAGATTCACTAGTTGACTGAAACCCTCCGAAGCATTTATGCCAAGGAGGGTTTTTATTTTAGCGGTAGTTCAGTACCGTCAAAAAATACGGCAAATGAAGTGCTGCCTGTGCGCTTCATTTTTTGTCATGATATGGCGCCAACAGACGTCGGTTCTCACTGCTTGACACCAATATATAAGTAGTCTCACGTATATTTTACGTGCTAACACGTATTTTCCTCGTTTCTTTGTAAAACTACCTTTCTACAACCTTGAAGGTAAAATTGTCAACTTTAGTGAAAAACAAGCCAGAAAGTTATTTTCAATAACTTAGCTCAACAGCTTCCTCGATCATGAAAAAAGCAGTTTTTATCCTATGGATTTTAGGCAGTCTTGCTACTTCCTTTTCACAAAACACAGAAGTTTCAAATACTGTTACTGCCCTAAAGTCAGAAATTCTCCAGTCCAGGGGTTCAGTAAAGCTAAAATTGCTCGATAGTCTTTCCCAAACGGTATTGTACCAGACCGAGCATAACTATGATTCTATTGTTAAAGCCACTATAGATCATGCTATTGAATTGGATTCATTCGATCTTGCCGCAAAGCACACGGCATCCCGCATTTTTTATTTGGCAAACAGAGCTGGCAAACCCGAAGAGGCCAGGCAAGTTTTTGATGACTTTTTAGCGAAAGAGCTGAAAGTGTCCAACCCTGCCATTAATGCCTCTTTATTTATGAATGGAGGTGATAGCTATTTTTATTCCGGAGAAATAGAACAGTCCATCGCAATCTATAAGAAGTCCGGTGAATATGCATATATGGCCAAAGACTCGACTGTCTTAAGCAAATCTAAGATCTATGGGTCTGAAGCTTTAATAGGTATGGGGCAATACGCAGAAGCGGCTCTATTGCTTGACGAAGCCGAAGAGATTTCGAGGATAATTCTCGATACCAGTAGTATCATGGTAGCCCAACACATGAGAGCCAACTTATACGGCAGTATCGGTTTTGTTGAGGAAGCCAATGCTGTTAGAGACGATTTGATCCGCCTTGCCGAGAAAAAAGAACACTACCATCTCATACAATCTGCCTATTACAATAAAGCCGTAGACGATGACGCCACGGGAGACTATGAATCCATGATCAACAATTTGAAGAAAGCGCAGCATTACGTTGAAAAGATCGACATCCCATACGAGAGAAATAAAATATTAATAGCCTTGTTTCGTGCATATTCCAGGACTGATAGTATCGCTAAAGCGAAAAGCATTTTGGATGAGATCCATAAGCTTCCTAATTACTCCGACATTGCAACTGACGACTTTAACTATATCGCGGCGCTGGCTAAATATGAATATGCCCTGGGAAATACAGAAAAGGCAATAGCGCTTCAAGAGAGTCTAATGGAACATTCTACAGCGATAAATGTTGTGAATAGCTTATCGATCCATTCGTTCCTGGCGGAGGCCTATGAAGGCATTGATCTGGCAAAATCCTACGATCATTATAAAAAGTATACTTCACTTAATGATAGTGTCAATAATGTGAAAAAGACAAAGGCCCTTACCTACTATCAGACTTTATATGAAACTGAAAAAAGGGACTTTAAAATAGCACAGCAAGAGTCGGAGATCACTGTTCTTGATCATCAAACTGAAATACAGAAACAGTGGATGTTATTTGGCGGGTTGGGACTTATACTCGGCTTTTCCATCATTTATTTGATCCGTTCCAGAAACTTCTCGAGAAAAGAAAAAGAAAATCAGGAGCTGTTTTCGCAGGAATTAATAAAGTCGCAGGAAAATCAGCGCACCCGGGTGGCCCGAGACCTTCACGATAGCGTGGGTCAAAAACTGATGCTTCTAACCAAAAAAGTAGCACTTCTTAAGAACAAGGATGTTGACGATCTGGTGAAAGATACGTTGAACGAGCTCCGAGGAATTTCACGAGGCTTATATCCTGCCTCTTTTGAAAAGTTAGGTGTTACGGCAAGCATAGCCTCCATGATCGACGAAGTAGATGCCAACACCAATTTGTTCTTCACTACTGACATTGATAATATCGATGACGCCTTCCTGAAAGAAGATGCTCTGCACCTTTATAGAATTATTCAGGAAGCACTAAACAATACTCTTAAACATGCCGGTGCCAAATCGGTTTCCGTTTCTATTTCAAGAAAAGAAAATACCATAGAAACCACCGTAGCAGACAATGGTATTGGATTTGAGTTTACTAAGAACCACGATGTTCATACAGGCCTGGGAACAAAAACCCTCTTTGAGCGAGCCAAAATAATTAAATCGAAGTTATCCATTGATAGCACCAAAAATAAAGGCACTACCTTGCTGCTTATTACTCCTATTCGATAAAGGTCTAAAAAGGAACACGTTGTGGAGCGTCTTAAACTTAATTCGGGGAAGTAGGGTTATTACCATCAGAGAGAGAAAAGCGCACCTTGAATACAGTTATTTCTTTCGATTTCTATTATAAAACATCAAGAGTATTATGATAAGGCTAACGACAACAATAATGGCCAATGAGATTATCAAGGCCTGCGACCATTCCCACCTGTCTAACATTTGTCCTCCGTCATAGGCCACGGAAATAAGGGTGAGAGAAGTGAGCACAAATAATATCCGATTTATGCGTTGCTGGTATTTCTCCTGCTTGAGTAAGCTCGCCCTTGTCAACTTCTCTTCGATGAGAACCACCTCGTCTTCAACGTCCAGGGTTTCTTTGAACTTCTCATAAATAATGTTCGGCAAAAACTTATAGGATATCTTAGTATGATTGAACTCATTCTTAAACTTGAAGAACTTGTCTCTATGCTCTTCGACCAACTTGGGGTCCTTGAACAGTAAAGCAAGTTGATTGTTTGTATAGTGCAAAAAATATCTTGCATAGAGAACGTATATATAGATTAGGATGTATTCATTCAGCCAAAGCTTGTGTTTGTCAAAAGCATCCAAATTCACAGCAATCCTGCAAAAACTATCATACAGGCATAGCGCTTTCCAATTGCGAAACAGGCTAATTTCATTTTCACGTATGAGGTCCTGAAAATACGTTTCATCGGGCTCGAACATGTTATTTTCTTCAAACGACATAGAATAGGTGCCAACCTGATATAAAAGCTTATCCAGAGACTCTCCATCTATTTCCTCGGCTATATCAACAAAAACCGCAGATTTCAGAAGCGGATTGTATTGGCGCCAGGCTACTGGGTCCGAATGAAATTTTGAAGTAATATATTCTTCAATTATATCAACTGAAACATGAGATTTTCGGTACTTTTTATTAATCGTAGATTGACGAAACGTCGCCCCAAACGTAACAATGTCTTTCCAGTTCAGATGTGGCTCCGGGAGATCCGTTTTTATCAAAAAAATACCCAAGCTGTTTTCAAAAAAGAAAACACTGACCTCCAAAAGGTTAAAAATAACAACTCGTCCATCGGCTTCATTTTCAACCGTACATTCCTGACTAAATAACTCACTGCTCTCCTTAATTTTCAGATGCCTGATCTCCAAATCATTACCTGCACTTGAAAACAGCGAGTGCGTCCAATTGGAGTAATACTTTTGATCAAAATATTCTTTGTTATTCGCATAGACCGTCATCGGTTCGAAACAGGACTCCCAGGACTTCGAATTCACAAATTTCTCCTCGTATGGGAAGAGCCCCATAAAGCACAAAGAAGTCGAATTGATCTTAGGTGTCAACATATCACTTCCTATACATCTGTTTTGAGCATAGTTATTATTTCTTTAATGTGCTTTCTATACTCGTCAGGTATGATTCGCTCCTTTTCAAAAGACTCAAAGTCATCAAGGAAGGCATCCTTATACTTTGGATACCCTGCATCCGCATCAAAGTCCATGTCCTTGTAGAATAGGTAAAGTTCTTTGGCTTCCTTTACACGGCCCTGGAAAAGCAACGCCGGAGGGACATTGGTATAAAAATATGGATTGTCCTCGTATATCTCTATTCCTTTATTCAGAGTTACTTCTGCCTCCTTAAACCTTCCTGTTAGCAGTTGATACCAGGCAAGGCTGTTATAGTCCTGAGCCACGGTCTCCCTAGTCTCGAGATCATCTTGAAGTATGAGGAGGTGATCATCAAGTCGTACGACGGCCTCATACAAGGACACCCGATATCCCGTAGCACTTTTTAGTAATATCTGTTTTTTAAAGTAACTTATATCCTCTTTTAATTGCTCAATTCCCTGATCAAGATAAATTTCCGAAAACAGGTCCATCCCATACTCATTTATATACTTATACAAAATGAATTTTATGTTACTGTAATTATTGTTTTTCAGTATCTTATTCAAAAAGTACATAATATTTTCTCTGTCTCTTTTTCTAAGAAAATACCGGTAGTATTCTCCTAGTGCGCCTAAGTGATCGGATGTTAAAAAAGTAGAATTGTCGATCTCGACGTTACCCTTTGATGCTATCTCGAACCGTCTTAATTGAATCTTAGCCAGGATTCTGAAGTGTTGCGTATTTGAAGGCTCAAGTAACGTACGGTGTTGTGCTAATTCTAGCGCCTTATCATTTTCGTCGAACATTTGATAAAACTCGATGATGTCGTTTATCTTATTCAGATAATCCCTTATATCTTCATCCTTTGACTTAGGCGTCACTTTGTCCTTGTACTGAGCTACATATTCTTTGTACTCATCCATTTTACTCGAGATTGATATGGAATCCGGTATCGCTATCTTGTCAAAGGCTTTGTTTTCTATGGACTCTCCTTCTTCAATAAAATGTCCCGACAATTTTGCAAAGGATACATCATGATCATCGGCCAGTTTGTGCAGTTTTAAAAACGACAGTCGCACCATATAGGGCACCTTGGTATCGTACTTGCTGAAATATTCACTAAAATCATCTATTCCCCTGTACTCAAACTCCCTGGGATAGTTTTGAATATAAATATTGTAGGGTTTTTGATTGCCCGAAACATCGCATAGAATGGTAAATCTCTTTTTTACTTGCTTGCGATATAGTCTATCCAAAGAATCTGCCGTTTCGAAGTCGACTTTTCCATATTCCCCTTTTCTGTAAAGAATGGCCAATTTTTCGGTTGCGCTACTTATGCCCCATCTGGATGCAAATTCCAGGTACGTCTTGGAATTCTCATATTCCCCCTGACTAAAATACCAATTGCCTATATACCAATTCGCCCACCAAAAGTATTGTCTCAGGTAGTAATCAAAAGGATATTTTTCGATTATTGGTGAAAAGAGAGCTTCCATTCTTCGCAAGCCGTCTACTGCCAAATCTATTTTATCATTTTCACAGTTTAGTAATAACTGCTTGTAGATTGCTTTACAATACCATTCATACTTATCATTATGTTCTGAGGTGTCGGACAGCAGTTTTGTGTTCTCAAAATACTTTCTGGCCCTCTCGAAATAGTCCTGGGCAAGCAGATAATCTTTATCCCTGTATAACTCTCCCATGCGAGAATAACTATCCGCCGCAATATGAGCAATGGTGGTTATCTCTCCATAATCTGTGGCGCTGCTACTAAATGCAGAAGTAATATCTTCAAGGAACTTAACTTTCTTTTCATTCTCAAGTATCTTCTTGTCCCCAGTCATCCCGTTTGCCCTCTTGGTCATTAGGTCCAACGCTTGAATTACTTTGTCATAGGTCGCTTTTAGTCTTATCAAATCCAACGGCAGAACAGAGCCCTTATCAAAAACCCTTACCCAGTTGTCCTTAGCCCGAATCAAATAATTCAATCGATCTTCTTCATTTCCCTGTAAATTGGCAATTTCGGCCATTCTGGAGACAACAGCGGCTATCAATAAACTACAATTGGTATTTTGCGGATCCAAATGCAGAAAGTCTTCCAGATCATCGGCCGTTGTTGCAAGCAACTGCATGGCCTCATCATACTTGTTTTCCCTGGTTAGATCATAGGACGAATTATACTTACAGGACGCATCGGTAAGCAAAGCTATATTTCCGGAACCGGGAAGGCTTTCAATAATTCCCGCCAAATCACATCCCGCACGTTCATAATGTGTCTTGTCTTCGGCTGATAACACCGAATCCGGCAACAACGCAATATTTCTTTGATACGCAGCCAGTCCTCTTTTGTATACCAAATTGGTACTGTCAATAGTAATAGCCCTGTTAATATAGGTGATCGCATTATGGTAGTGCGTGAGGGCTTCTTTATCCTTGCTTTTTTCAACCGCGAGTCTTGCCAAAGAGTTTTCGATGCCCGCAAGACCTTTATATAAATTGGCGGACCGATCCTGATAGTTCCTGGAAATTTCGTAGGCCGTACTCAACATCTGCTCTGCCTCTTCATTGCGCTCTCTGTTCATTAGATGCCATGAATAATAGTATGCAGATTCCAACAATGTCAGTATTAACTTCTCAGGTATGGGCCGTCCTCTTTTCGAAAACCCTTCAATGGCGTTCAGCGACTGTTCATACGCAATTTGATAATCCGACAAATAATCACCCTCCCCCATTTTTTCCTTTGTGAACGCCTTGCTATAATGTATTCTCGCTACTTCCCAATCATAGCTCGAGCCTCCCGTATTCTCTTTTATGTATTCATAGTTGGGAAGAATTAGTTGTAAAATCTCATTTTGCAATGGAGCAAGGCCAATGATACTGGCATTTTCATCCTTTTGTAGGAGGTCGGTAATTTCTCCCAGTAAAACGCCCAGTGTCTGAACGGTCTTTTCCGATTGAATTTTAAGTGTTTCTATTTTACTAAACGTGTCAAGAATCAATTCATCGATTTCCTGACTGCGTGCAGGGTCACATTTACGAGCGGCCTGAAGTTTTAGAATTGCATCGCGATAATTTTCCTTCTGAACGGCCTTCTCTGCATCGGTAATCATTTGTTCACAGGGTGTTTGAGCGGCAGCACCGTATGCGAACAGGAATATTGTAAAAATCAACGTTCTCATAATCCATTAGTACTTTTAAATCTCTTTATTCTTTCCAGGGTATTATCCGTAGAATCAATAGCCTTTATATTGTCAAGTTCACCAAGTGCATTTGCTATATAACCTGCATTGATGTATGATTGGGCATTATCAAATAATTTGTCGATTTCCAGAGATTTGCGTGTTTTTTGCTCGACCTGGAATTTCTCCAAATTTTCTTCAGCGTCCTGCTGAGCGTCCTCTGCTACTTTTTGTGCTGCCTGGGCTTCTCTGGCATTCCACCATGAATAGCCGGTAAGACCAATGAGTAATAAAACAACCACCACGACCGAAGCAATATAATTTCTCCGCTTCCTGAAAAAGTCCCGACGGCTTTTTGAAATAAACTTCTGCTTGTCCTTATCTAATTCCAGCTGATCGAGATACGGTTTTACATAGAGATAGGTATCCCGGTCCATAAGCGTTTTTCTGCGCTTATACGATTGATATTGCTGGTCGATCAAATTTTCAATATCGAACAGATTTCGTTCTTTGGCGTCGAGCTTTTCAAAGGTCTTGACGGCCAGGCTATCGTGCGTAAATTCATAGAACTCGGGCGAATGTTCCAGTTCCGTAAGTATTTTGGAATTGAGAAAATGCTTTATATAGGTGGCTATGGTTTTATCCGGGATCCCTTTCTTTCTATTTGCTAAGGCTTGTTTAATATCCTGTTGACTGGCGCTCTTTTTAGTTCCGTCCTTGGTGATAAAAGATTTGAGAATTTTCCAGCCTATATCCGGGGTTTCTAGACTGTTTACCTGTTCTTCAAGAAATTCGGCAAGAACATCATCTACCTTTCCCGTGCGTTCTATAAGCGCCGGGTCGAAAACGTATACTCCATCCTGGGAGTATGCATTTTTATACAGTTTATCCAAATACACCTGCAGATAGGTAAGTTCGACAGTAAGCTCGTCTTCAGAAAGAATATCGATAACCTGTTCCAGAAATACCTCTTTCTCGCTATCACTAATGACTATGGACGCATTTGCCGTACAACTCCTGTCTATTACTTCCCGCACCTCCCGGGTACGCATGCGCTCTATTCGAATCCTGTTGTCAAATAATTTGTGTACAACCGCCTCCATTGAGGACAAATAGGCTATGTACTCCTCCCGTATAATTAATATAACCGTACAACTGAGTTTTGATTCCGTGATCAACTTTACGTGACGATAAAACTCTTCCTGCTCTTCTTCACTTCCCAGAATGAATAGCTCCTCCAACTGGTCGAAAACAAGGTAGATGGGTTTGAATTGTTCGAGATAGAGACTTTCAATTAATTGCAATAGTTCAGGTTCATCCGGATCCAAATCCTCCGGTGACAATTCGGTGGAGGTAGCCTGACGCAAACCGTCGAACAGACTGGCATTAATATTATCCTGTCGCCTTATATAGAGAGAAAACCAGTTTTCATCGCTAAACTTGGTGGCAAGTCCGCAAAGGATCAGGCTGGTTTTTCCTGTCCCGGAAGCGCCATATACCAATAACAAATTCGATTTGAAAACCCGATGAAATAATTCCTCGATCTCCTTGTTCCTTCCAAAGAACAGGTCTTTGTCCTCCTTGGTATAGGCTTCTAAAAATTTAAACGGACTCTTCATACTGAAAGCACTTCAAAAAAATTGTCCCATTGTCTCCCAAAAATATCTGCCTCGGGCATATTGCTTAGTTCCTGTATATCTGTCTCGTTCACGAAAGAATATTGTATCTTATTCTTATCATTCTCCAGGTACATGTAGAGGCCGTGCATCACCTGGCTACTTCCACGGGATTCAAGCAGCGGTTCGGTGTTTATCACAAAGGGAGACAGGTTTAGATACGATCCCATACTTTGGAGGTTCTCAAGCAAAAGGACACTATAACTCTCCGAATAACTGTCCAATTCAATATACCCACCGATGAATTCCGATCTCTGGCTGTTTAGGTAGTCAAACTCATGGCCGTAACTCACCTTACTCAATTTGGGTTTTGACACCTGTATTTTTTTAACGCTTACGAGTGGATACTTTACCAGGAATGCTGCTTGTACCATTATGTTGGCAAGGATCTCTTCCACATAATGACAAGTGAGTTCTTCTTTGAAATGAATTTCTTTGTTTCTTGAGACGGTAAGCTTTTCGATTTCCTGAATTAAGTGCCCGGTCCGCTCCTTAATATCCTTGTCTTTGAAAAAGATGGGAAGCTCTTCTTCAAACATAATCGTACTGCTAGCCCTTATTATACCAAGAAAAGTGCCTATGGTAGGTTTTTTTAAACTAGCACATTGGGTAATTAAATCGGCCGATAGTTTTATGCTGGGATCCAAATTCTTTGCATCCCATAGCTGGACAAGCCAACAGAATGAGAGAAATTGAGAAATGCGCTCTGCTACCCGGAATATCTTTAGTAATCTATTCTGATCCCGAATATTATAGGAGGAAGAGAACAAATGTGTCAACTCCTTACTTATAGGCCATGGAAAGCTTTCTATGATTTTACCTCCTCTTTTTTGAATTGCCAAAGGCCCGGTTCTCCTGGAAATCAATTCCAGTTCGTAATAAAGATCAGAATCGGGTGTAGCAACTTCTAACAGTGCCTCAAAGCAAGGTTCTATAAGACCGGCGTTAATATTTACATCCATACTTTACAATACGAGTGAATTACCAAAATCAACATCACGTCATTCATCAGGGGCACGCTTCAAACTTCAAAAGAAGTAAATTCAAGTTGCTCAGATTAAGACTTTCTTACTTCCAGACAGCATTACAACACTAAATAAGATGTCTGGACTAAAAACGTACGCTATCAACTTGAAATCATAAGAACGCGTGCACGCGAGATTTTACCGCTAGCAATTAATAGGGGAGAATAAAACGCATGGCTTCCGGCGCTAACCAGAAATTGCGAAGAGATTTACATAAAACTTATGGGGATTACTAAGATATAAATAATTAATTGATATTCTATGTTTTATTAACAACCTTCACTTTCAATATCACGTGGCCGGAACCATAAAATTGACCCTTGTATTTCTAAAGACCTCAAATTTTTGAATAATGAATAGCCAAGCTCTACCCAAGGTTCTCTGTTATAGTTCCACTTATCTGATGTAAGTGCCGGGCTGCACTTCTTCGACATACATGACGGACAGGGAACCCTGCTTTGGCAGCAGAAATTGATGAAATACTAATACTGTTCCTACCCTTCTGCTCAAGCGAATGATTACCAGCGATTGCTCGCTTGTTTATTAGAACTAGTTCGTAGTTTTTACAAATCGAGTCCTGGAGGTAAGCTAACTTACGTTGTCGATCTCAATCCCGATAATTTGCAGATGCTTCTTGATCGGCGTATCTGTCGAAGCAATTTCTAGAAAACGTTCTCTCCTCTGTAATAATCTAATATTTTAACCCGTAGCAAGTATTCGAATTTAGCATTCGTCAGATTGATTCTTGCATTATCCAGATTATTCTTACTGCTGATGTAATTCAAGAAGTTGGAAATACCGTTGCTAAATCTTATTTCATTAATTCGGAAAGATTCCTGATATGCAACAACCTGTTTTTGAAGACTCTCATAACGCCTGAATGCAGCTTCCATATCAAAATGTACCTGATCGATGGCATTCTTTATTTCCAAATGGGTTTGCTCACGCTGAACCAGAGATTCTTCTACTCTGATCTTTTCCAGAGCTACATTGTTCTTGGCACTAAAGCCATTTATTAAAGGAATATTTACCGCTATTCCAATCACAGTATTTAAATTGTTGTCTAATTGATCAGTATAACTGATGCTTTGCGATTCAAATGAAGTTCTCTCTGTTAAAACAGGGAGGTCCTCACCTCCTACTGTTACAAAATCTCCTGTTTCGACAATGCTGGTCCCGGTAGCATTAAACGTTTCGGCCACGCTGGAGTAATTTGTATTTACCCCGGCAAAGAGGGACACTTCCGGAGTAAACTGGGATTTTGCCACACTTACCCCTTTTTTCGCCGCTTCAATTCGCAATTCATTTGCCTTGAATGTTGCCAAATTTTGAAGTGCCTCCTGATACACCTCGTCTGCTGAAAGCGCATATTTTTCAAGATCCAGTATCATTTCTTCCGGATCAACGGATACATCTTCCGGGAGATTTAAAAGTCTGATCAAGTTAAGCCTGGCATTGTTTAAAGAAGATTCTGAAGTCAGAATATTGGTTTCGTCATTGGCGATCTGTCCTAATATATCAGCGTAATCAGCAGGATTTCCGGATTCGTTCTTAAAAAAGTCTTCCTGAATTTTGAGTTGTTTATTAGTGGCTTCGAAACGCTGTTTATTCAGTTCCAGAATGGCTTTGCTATTTAATACCTGCAAATAAGCCAACGTGACATTTAAAACAAGATCTTGTTTGGCAGCTTCGATCTCGAGTTGTGATGCTTGTCGGTTTAATCCGTTTTGTTTTGCCGCGTTTAATAGTCTGAATCCGTTAAATACGGTCATATTTAAGTTTAAACCCATGTTCGAGAAAGTCAGCTCCTGCGTGATAAAGTCGTTGGTGAAAGGGTCAATACTTCGACCATCATTAACACCCAAATTGAAATTTCCATTAACACTCGGCAATAAATTAGCCTTAGCCTGTTGGTGATTAATTTTGGCCGTATTTGCGCGTAAATTTGCTGATCTTAAATCAAGATTGTTTTCAAGTGCTATTGAAATACATTCATTTAAGGAATAAGTCTCTTTATCGATTTCCTGAGCATAGCTAACCACGCTCATCATCAAAGTGAGCTTAAGAATGATGACTTTATGTTTCATGATTTCCTGACTTATTGAGAGACTATTTTCCCATCGAGCAGATTGACAATTCTTGAGCCATATGCGGCATTAGTTTCAGAATGTGTGGCCTGTATAATGGTGACACCTTCTTTATTCAGTTCGGCAAATAGTTCCATGATCTCCGTACTTTGTTTTGAGTTGAGGTTACCCGTAGGTTCATCCGCCAGAATTAATTTCGGTTCTCCAACGAGTGCTCTGGCTATGCCTACCAATTGTTGTTGACCACCACTTAATTGCTGCGGAAACAAATCTTTTTTACCAACAATATTGAACCTGTCTAGCATATCTGCGACCATGGCCTTGCGCTCGGAAGACTTCACATTCTTGTAGAGCAATGGTGTGTCGATATTCTCGTAGACTGTTAATTCATCAATGAGATGGTATGCCTGAAAAACAAAACCTATATATTCTTTGTAAAGCTTCGAACGGTCTTTTTCTTTCATGCGATGAACGGGCTCCCCTAAAAAAGTGTATCCTCCGCTGGTAAATGCATCCAGCATTCCTATGCAATTGAGGAGCGTAGATTTCCCGGAACCTGAAGGCCCCATCAATGAGATGAATTCACCTTCTTCAACCTCTAAGTTGATATCATCGAGAATAGCTACTTTATTGCTTCCTGAATTTACTGTTCTGGAAGCTTCATGTAAACTTAATATCGTATTTGCCATTTGATTCTTGTTGTTTTGATTAATGATTCGCCCCTAATTTCACTCTGTTCTTAAACTATTCACAGGGTTGGCTATTGCAGCTTTAACGGCCTGGAAGCTAACGGTAACCAGTGAAATACCCAGAACTATGGCTCCTGCACTAACAAAGATCCAAATGTTCATATCCATACGATAGCTGTACTCCTGCAACCATTGCGACGAGAAGTAATAACCCAGGGGAATGGCAATAAGCAACGAAACAAGTACCAATACAATAAACTGTTTCGATAATAATTGCCATATCGCCTGTATGGAGGCCCCAAGTACCTTGCGAATTCCGATTTCTTTCTTTCGTTGAATCGCTATGTATGTCGATAGTCCTAAAACACCCAAACAACTAATAAAGATGGCAACAATAGCAAATATGGCCACTAACTTTGCGATGCGTTGTTCCTCATTAAACTTGCGTTCGTATTCTTCATCGATGAAAGTATAAGAGAACAAGTTTTCGGGATTATACTTTTGGAATACATCCTTCAATTTGTCCAATGCCCCTTCAATGACATTGGCGTTGCCCGAGGCGATTTTTACATTGACCCAGTTCAAGAACCTTCCGTTGTGCAGAATGTATAGTGAGGGTACATCAGGATCAAAAGGTGATCGCGTTACCATATTTTCAACAACACCTATGATCTTATAAGTTCCATTATCTCCCCATCTCACATATTCTCCCACAGGGTTTTCCAGGCTCATATATTTCACGGCAGTTTCATTCACCAGAAAAGCCAGCGTATCGCTAGGGAAATTCGCCGAAAAATCTCTTCCCTCCAGAATATTCCAATCGATCATTTTCCCGAAGCCTTCGGTGGCGCGAATCGTGTAAAATTCCGGTTCTATGTTGGGGTCTTTATCTTTCCACTCAAAGTCACCTCCATTAGTTGTATATGTACTTGTGATCTTCACATCGGAAGCGGTGACCTGATCAATGTATTTAGATGTTAACAACTCATTCTTAATGGCATCAAAACTTTGCAGCACTTTATTTGTCTGAATAGGAACACTGACCAATAGATCTTTGTCAAACCCCAGTGGTCTGTCTTTGGCATGATTGATTTGACCAACAATAGTTATAGTTCCGATAATGAGAATGCTCGAGATAGCAAACTGGAGTACGATAAGTCCCTTTCTGAGGTTTACTGCTGTTTTATTATTACTACTCAACCCTTTGAGAACTTTCACGGGTTTAAATGCGGATAGATAGAAAGATGGGTACAGACTGCTCAAGACGGCCGTAATACCTACTAATAGCAGACAAATCAACCAGAACAGCGGTGAAGCGAAAGGAATTGCTACTTCTTTTAATGTTAGGTTATTGAATAATGGCAGTAATACCGTGGTCAGGACAAGAGCAACACCAAACGAGAATAGAATGATCAAAAATGATTCTGTAAAGAATTGAAAGATCAGCTGCTTTTTAGACGAACCCAATGTCTTTCTTACGCCAACTTCTTTTCCTCGTTTTAGGGCATGCGCCGTGCTTAGATTCATGAAATTGATACATGCCAAAAGCAAAATAAAAATACCAATGATACCGAATGTTTTGACGTATGATATTCTTCCGCCTATACTTACACCGTTTTCAAAATCTGAGTATAAATGCCATTTGGACATAGGATATAGAAAAAGCTGATAGTTTCTATCATTTGCTTTATCGACATATTTCTCCATAAATACATCTTCAATTGCGGCGGCGGCATTTTCTATGGCATTTCCGTCATGTAATTGCACATACACCTGAAACCAATAGTTTCCCCAGCCCAATCTACTTTCGTAATCATAAGCTTTTTTAAGCAGCTCAAATGGCGCAATGAAGTTTAAATCGGCAAAGCCAGAATTATTGGGCAAGTCTTTATAAATACCAGCGACATTAGCTTCCATTTTATTACTGATCAAAAGCACCTTCCCTATGGGATCTTCCACGCCAAATATATTTTTGGCGGTGCTTTCCGATATTAGAATGGAAGATATATCTCTTAAGGCATCTTTACTGCCTGCAAGTAGTTCAAGATCAAGAATATGTGCCAGATCAGGCTCAGCAAATCGTCCTTCGACCAGTAGCTTTTCATTGTTATAGTTGAAGGTGTATTCTCTGGATCTCGCGCTGGTAGCTACATGTTTAAAATGATTGCCATATTCTTCCCGAAGCACGGGCGCCATCTGCATGGGTTGACCGGTATATGTGCGGATTTCATCTCCCCAGTTTTGATTTTGCATCACAGCGGCAATGTCATCATAATGCGTCAAAGAAGAGTTATAGCTCAATTCACTATAGACCCAAAGACTTATTAGTAATACGGCGGTTAGACCAATCGTTAAACCACCCGCATTCAATGAGAAGAATACCCGATTTTTAATAATATTTCTGAAACCTATTTTGAAATGTGCGAATATCATGACCGTTGTGATTTTTGATTGATGACGATTCTATTCTGATCTAAGTGAATTAACAGGATTAGCAATAGCTGCTCTTATGGCCTGAGAGCTCAAGGTCACAAAGGCGATAGCTAAAGCAATAAGAGCGGTCGCTACGAATATCCACCAGTTCAATGTAATCCTGAAGGCGAAATCCTGTAACCAGGAACTCATAAACAACCAGGCTATCGGTGCCGCAATTACAAATGATAGCAGTACGAGTTTGACAAAATCAGTAGAGAGCATTCTTACGATATTGGATACCGACGCGCCTAATACCTTTCGTATGCCGATCTCCTTGGTTCGCTGCTCCGCTATATAGGTAGCCAAT
This sequence comes from uncultured Aureitalea sp., assembly GCA_964614415.1. GTDB lineage: Bacteria > Bacteroidota > Bacteroidia > Flavobacteriales > Flavobacteriaceae > CAZTLE01. Next base: position 20,556 of record CAZTLE010000021.1, read on the forward strand.
CCAAATAACCCTAAACAGGCAATGATAATGGCCAGTATAGCAAAGGTTAAGGCCACCTTACCTACTCGTTTTTCCTGGCGATACATCGCGTCAAAAGCTTCATCCATAAACTGGTATTCAAAGGGCATTCCAGGGGCAACAGCCTTGTACCTAGTTTCTATTAGACTTATGAGTTTATCGACATTAGCTGAGTTGACCCTGAAAGCCGAAACCCAACTGTTATTACCCAATCTAAGACTCAAAGCACCCACGTTTTCTCTCAGGGATTCATAATTGAAGTTCTTGACAATACCAATAATCTCATAGGTTATCTGCGTATTGTCGCCAGTGGTGGTATAGATTTTCCTGCCAACAGGATTCTCAAATCCGGTTAATTTGGCCGCCGTTTCATTGAGGACAATAGCTGTTGAGTCTGAACCAAATGATCTTGAGAAAAAACGACCTTCAACAAGTTCCATATCCATATTGTCAAGATAATCATAGTCTACTCTCCAATATTGCATATTGAAGCCGTTGGTCTGTGTCATTACGGATTCTGTAGAAAAAGTGGTATCTGATCTTGAAGAATCTGAAACCGGAATATAACCGGCAAACGAAGCTGATTTTACCTCCGCCAGTTGTTCGATTTCCGCTTTTAAAGATGCCCCGGTTTCCTGAGGTAATCCGGAATTACTTACCAGTAATACCTGATCTTTATCAAATCCAATGTTGGTTTTTTGAATGTGGTCGATCTGCTTGTAGATAACAATGGTACCAATGATCAAAACAATAGAAGTGGCAAACTGGAATACAACCAGAAAATTTCGAAGGTAGTTTTTTTGACGTCCAGCCGATAGCTTTCCTTTCAGTACCGTAATTGGTCGAAACGATGACATGAAAAACGCTGGATATATGCCGGCCAGAACTCCTACGACCAACGGGAGCAGTAATAGGAATACCAATAGCTTCGGATTTAACAAGAAAGACAATGTCATTTCTTTTCCTGAGATATTGTTAAACCAACCTAATGTTAACCATACGAAGAAGAGCCCAATGATGAGAGCGATTACCGTTACTATGATCGATTCAATTAAAAACTGAGATATCAGAGACTTTTTATCGGTACCTAACACCTTTCTAATACCAACTTCCCGGGCTCTACCTGCTGATCTTGCAGTAGTCAAATTCATGAAATTTATGCATGCCAGGATTAAGATAAACAGCGCTGCAGTAGAGAAGATGTAAACATACTGAATGTTGCTATTAGGCTTAATTTCAACGCCTCTTGAAGATTTTAAATGAATATCGGTAAGTGGAAATAGCGAATACTCCAGTCTATTCCCTTTTTGCTCAAACTCTTCCATACTTGCAATGTCCACGTATTGCCGAAATTGAGGAAGCATATATTTTTCAATCACCTCATCAAAGTTCTTATTGAACTCCTTATAGTCAGTACCAGGCCTTAATACGACGTAGGTGTGGAAATTATGACTTGAAAAACTGCCAAAATCGTAGTGTACATTGTCCATGGAAAAGAAGAACTCATAGTCGAAATGAGAGTTCTTAGGAATATCTTCTATTACTGCGGTGACTTCATACAAGGTTCGATTGTCATCATCTGTCTCCAGCGTTTGTCCTAAAGCCAGTTCTGCTGAACCAAAATAACGTTTGGCTACGGTATTGGTTATAACTACAGTATTTGGTTCGTTAAGAGCTGTCTGTGTATTACCAACAATTGCCGGAAGTGTAAAGACATTAAACAAGGTAGAATCGGCATGGACTACCTGTTCCTCCTTAATATATTCATTGCCCTTTTTTATGAGCTTCGATCCGGTACTGCCATACAATCGCGCATACTCCTCGACTTCCGGATAATCGTTTTTTAGTGTTTCGCCCATGGGGTCGGCACTTACAGCCATGCTCATATCTGTACCTCCAAAACTGATATCCGAATGTACTCTGTAGATATTGTCAGCTTTTGCATGGAATTTATCATAGCTCAGTTCGTCTATAACGAACATAGCAATGACTATAAAACAAGCAATACCCAAAGAAAGGCCTATTATGTTGATCGCGGTAAACCCCTTATTCTTAAGAAGATTTCTCCATGCTATTTTGATATAATTCCTGATCATAACTTTTTGATTTTGATTGATGAACTTATTCCGATCGTAAGGAGTTAACAGGATTAACACTTGCTGCTCTAAGTGTCTTAAAACTGATCACGATAAGCGCAAAGACGATCATTGATAATCCACTTATTAGGAAAATCCAGAAGCTTATTGATGTGTGGTATGCAAAATCCTGTAGCCAATTGTAGACACCATACCAGGCAATTGGCGCAGCGATTACAAAAGCCAAAGCCACAAGAATTAGAAACTCTTTACAGAGTAAATTATTGATTTGTAATAGTGAAGCGCCTAACACTTTACGCACACCAATTTCTTTGACTCTTCTGTTGGTCGTGTATATCACCAGGCCGAGAAGTCCCAGGCAACTAATGAGTATTGATAATCCTGTAGCCCAGTTGAGAAGCTTTGATATTTTCTGTTCTCTGATGTAGAACTTCTCTATGGTTTCATCCAAAAAACCTAAGCGAACATCTTCACCTGGAAAAACGTTTTGGTAGGCGCTTTCAACTTTTGCCATTGCATTTTTAAGACTTTCGGGAGAGTCATTTTTTAAGGCTATGTGTACTTGCGTAAAATAGGTCCAGGTGCCTCTAAAAACATCTCCTTGTAAACTCATTGGTTTTATATCGGTCTTTAGGGACCGCTGATGGAAATCTGCCATAACGCCAACAATTGGCAAGGCTTCATCCTCATAAACAAGTGTTTGGCCTATGGCTTCTTCGGGTGAATCGAATCCATAAAATTTACGAGCAGCATCGTTAATTATTAATTCGTTAATTGTATCATTGAGTCTATTTCTTCCAGCCAGTAACTCAATTTCAAAGAGATCTAAAAAGGAGGTATCACCATGAAGCAGTTGCATGTCTCCATAGATTTCTTTCTCCTGAACCATTCGCGTCATGGTAGTTGTGTTCGTACTTTGAGACGCCGGTGTGTAATTCCCAAGACTTACTTTGCTTATTTCCGGAATTGCTTTGAATTCCTGAGCCAACAATTCCATTTTTTCCAACCCGTTTACACCAATAGGCCTGAAAGCAGTTACAATAGCATCGCTCTTAAAGCCCATGTCTTTTGTGAGAAGAAAATTGATTTGTTTGCCGACTAAAAGTGTCGCAATAATGAAAACCTGGGCAATAGTAAATTGAAATATGGTCAGTACTTTTCTAAGTTTGACCTTGTTTTCACCAACCGCTAGTTTATTCTTTAAAACCGCTACCGTATTAAATCTTGACAAAACCATGGCAGGGTAAAACCCTGATAAAAAAGTAACCAGTACCAAAAGAACAACAGTGCCCACGACCATAAGTGGTGCTTTGAACAGCTCAAAGCTTAAACCGGCAGGAACGAAATCGGAAAAAACGGTGATCAGCCAGCTCGTTAGTACCAGTGATAATAAGGTTGATATCACCACCAAAAGAAATGTCTCGCCCATAAATTGACCTATGAGCTGCTTTCGGGAGCTGCCTAATGTTTTTCGTATACCTATTTCTTTGGCTCGTTGGGTAGCCTGGGCAGTATTGAGATTAATAAAATTGATACAGCCCAGTAACAGCAGGAAAACTGCAATCAGTATGAGATTTTTTAGAAGCGATTTGGAAGCCTGTCCACCAGACCAATCGTAGATACCATAGTTCTCGTTAAAGTGTATGTCATCTATCGGTTGCAATTTAAAAATACGTTCCTGGCCGTACTTTATATCCTCTTCATCCATATGTTCTGTGGCAAGCTCTTTAAATCTTGCATTGATCGCAGCGATATCTGCATTGGGGGTAAGCTTTACAAAGACCTGCGAGCTTGAGTTGGTATTGTTCCAATTTCTCCGTAAGATATTTTCCCTACGTCTTGTTTGAAGTATCGTGGGATGCGAAATAAATTCCTGAAAAACTATGTCTGTTCTCCCTTCGAAATTTTCAACGATACCGGTGACTTTTGTGTTAATGGAATCATTGTAGACTACTGTTCTTCCAAGGATATTTGAAAACTCCTCATTAGGAAAATACTTCTGGGCACGTTCCCGGGTTAAAATGACCTCATTAGGATTGGACAGTGCATTTACAGCATCTCCTGCAATGAATTTGTAATCAAAAACATTAAAATAGTTTTGATCGGCAAAAATCACGAATTTGGGCAGTTTGAATCTTAAGTCATTGGCTCTGTTTTCTACGGACATGGGTCGTTCTCTGTAGAACTCACTAATAACTTCAAAATTGGAGTTGTCTTCGACAGCACCTTTTAGAGCCAGCGTGACACCTGAGTTATAAAACTTTCCATCAGGTCCGGTAAAATCGGTAACAATGCGATAAATGCGGTCACCGTCTTTGTGGAAGTTGTCGAAGGTATAGTCGTAGTACACCATCAATCCGATAACAAAGGAAGCACTTAGACCAATCGTTAAGCCAATCACATTAATGAAGGAGAAGATCTTATTCTTCATAATGTTTCGCCACGCTATTTTTAGATAATTCCTGATCATACTCTTTTGTTTTTCGTTTGATGAGTTCTATTCCGTACGCAGTGATTTTACAGGATTGGCCGATGCCGCTCTAATGGCTTGAAAACTAACCGTGATCAAAGTGATAATAAGCGCACCCGTACAGGCAATGACAAATACATCCCATCCCACGGATGTTCTGTATGGAAATTTTTGAAGCCAATTACTCATTACATAATAAGCAAGCGGAGAAGCCACTACTAATGCAATGATGACCAAAGTGATGAAGTCTTTTGACAATAACATCCATAGTTGACTGATCGAAGCCCCTAAGACTTTTCTAACACCGATTTCTTTGGTACGTCGTTCGGCGACATAGGATGCCAATCCAAACAATCCGAGACAACTAATAAAAATTGCCAGGGCCGTGAAGACTTTTGATAAACTTGCAATACGTTCTTCAGATCTGAATTTCTTGCCGTACTCTTCATCTACAAATTGATAGGCAAAAGGAATGTTGGGGAAATTAGCCTTAAACGTACTTTCAATTAACTCCAGATTCTTACTAACACTGTTCTCAGGATTCAGCCGAAGATTGTAATACGATATGTTGCCGTACTTCTCAAAGGCGTACATTGCCTGTTTCACAGGGGTATACGGAGATTGCATTATCATATCATCTATTACACCAATGATTTTCAGCGGTTCTGCATCCTCATCGTTGTGTCTGATCAACTTGCCAACAGGATCTTGAATCTGCATATATTCTACCGCAGTTTTATTGAGAATAACCGCATTGGAATCTGTGGCAAACTCACGGGAAAAGCCTCTTCCCTCAATGACATTCAACCCTAAGGTTTCAACAAAATCATAATGAACGGAAGTATGGGCAAAGTCTTCTTGAAAACCTTCAGGCTTGCCTTCCCAGTGGTAACCACCTCGATTAGACCAAACTTGGGTGGTAGGACTACTCATAGCAGTCATTTTTATAGCACCACCGGAAGCGATAAACTGTTCACGCATCAAGTCCTGCTTACCAACAAATTCCATACTCATTACCGGAAGCTGCACTAATCCTTCCTTGTCATAACCGGTAGGTCTGTCTTTACTAAACTGGATCTGATTCATAACAACCAGGGTTCCTATTATCAAAGCCACGGAGATCGTAAATTGTGCAACAACAAGCACTTTTCTGGGTAACGACGAATTACGGCCGGCTTTGAAGGTGCCTTTTAAAACAGAAACCGGATTGAAAGAAGATAAATACAAGGCCGGATAGCTACCTGCAAGCACGGCAGTGAATATGACAAATACTGTTGTGACCAACCAGAATGGAACGTTGGTCCAGGGGAAGATAATTTCTTTACTCGCTAAAATATTGAAGCCATTCAGTGAAATCAGTACGACGCCTACCCCAAGGACAAAGGCCAGTAAAACAATGAGGAATGACTCCGTTAAAAACTGGAAAATAAGTTGTCCTCTATGCGATCCTATGGATTTGCGTATGCCTACTTCTGTTGCCCTTTTTTCGGATCGTGCAGTACTTAAATTGATGAAATTGATACATGCCAAAAGAAGAATAAAGACGCCAATGATGCCAAATAACCAGACGTTTTCGATGCGCCCACCTGTTTGTACTCCGTTTTCCCAATCACCTCTCAGGTACCAATCCTTAATTGGGAACAGGAAAATTTGAGGATTAAACTCGGCTTCATCGGGAGAGTTTCTTTTCTTGATGTCGAGGATCTTTGCCGTTACCTCTTCCATGGTTGTGTTCTCGTTGATCTGGGCAAACATTTGAAAAGAGTTATTTCCCCAGCTATCTTCAGCATTTTTCACCCATTCTTCGGTAGCGACATAGAATTTCCATGGCATCAAAAAGTTCATTCCGTTAAATGAATTGTTCTCGGGGTAGTCTTCGAAAATGGCAGTTACTTTTGCTACGTTGGCATTATTGATCTTTACCATTTTTCCTATTGGATCTACATCTCCAAAAAGGGTTTTAGCCGTCTCGTTTGAAAGCAATATGGAGTTTGGTCCTTCCAGGCTATTTTCGTCGCCATGGATAACATTCATCTCCAGCATTTCTACGGCACCTTCCTGCATGTAGTACCCAGTGACATTGATGTTCTTATCCCCAAAACTGACATACCTTGAGAAATTCCATGATGACATGATGAGATGTTTGAAGTTATCGCCAAATTCTTCTCTCATGGCAAATTCCAATGCCCGGGGAATTGCAGGGCCTGTATCTGTGACATTGTTCGCCGATTCATGCTGAAAAACCTGCGCGATAGTATCCTTTTCTTCGAAATAACTATCATAGTTCAACTCATCGTAAATCCATAAACCTATTAGCATAGTAGCGGCAATACCGATGGCCAGACCTACAATGTTTATTGCAGAATACACCTTGTTCTTGAGCAAGTTTCTAAACGCTATTTTGAAATAATTTTTAAGCATATCAATAGATTTTGACTTACGTATTTTATTCTGTTTTTAAACTTTTGGTTGGATTGGTCAGTGCAGCCCTGACGGATTGAAAGCTTACTGTAATTAAAGTGATAGCAAGCGCCCCGAGACTTGCCGTAACGAATACCCAAATGGAAATATCTGCGCGATAGTCAAACTTTTGAATCCATTGATTCATAAAATAGAATGCAATAGGAATAGCTACCAGTAAGGCTATAATTACAAGCTTTATAAAATCTTTCGAAAGCAAAATCCAAAGATTGGTTACCGTTGCACCCAATACTTTACGAACTCCTATTTCTTTAGTTCTGCGCTCCGCAACAAAAGATGCAAGACCAAATAAGCCTAAGCAGCTAATAATGATGGCCAGTATGGTAAATACTTTTGCTAAACTCGCCACGCGTTCTTCTGAAGCAAATTTGGACGCATACTCTTCATCGACAAACTCGTATCTGAATGGAAGATCCGGAAAATGCTTTTTAAATGTATTTTCAATGATAGCCAGGTTCTCGGAGACACTTTTACCCGGATTCAACCTCAAGTTGTAATAGTTACCGCTATTTGAGCCGTCGAACACATAGAATCCGGCGCCAACAGGTTCGTAAGGAGATTGCGCAATAACATCCTCGACAACACCAATTATTTGCATGGGTGGATCCGGATCTTCATCATCCTCGTCTATGATAAATTTACCTACCGGATTTTCTAACCCCATATATTCAACAGCAGTCCTGTTAATAAGTACTGCATTAGAATCCGTTGCAAATTCCCTCGAAAAATCCCGGCCATCAATTATGGTCATTCCGGTGGCTTTAACATGTTCGGGAGAAACTTCTGTCCATGTAAAACTTTCTTGAAATCCTTCCTGTTTACCTTCCCAGGTATAACCTCCTCTATTGGACCAGATATTGGTAGTTGGACTACTGGAGGTCGACATTTCAAGAACCGCTCCCGAAGCTAAAAATTGCTGCCTCATTAGGTCTTGTTTCCCGAGAAAATCCTGGCCAAATGTTGGTATTTGAATAAGCCCTTCTTTATTATAACCAACGGGTCTGTTCTTACTGTGATTAATCTGCTGCATCACAATTAAAGTCCCTATGATGAGCGCAACGGAAACCGTAAATTGGGTGACAACCAGTATTTTTCTGGGTAAAGCCGCCATTTTTCCTGCCTTGAAAGTCCCTTTTAGAGCTCGAACCGGTCTAAATGATGACAAATAAAGCGCTGGATAACTACCGGAAACTACGGCGGTGAATAGTATAAATATCAGTGCATATCCCCAAAACTGAAGACTGCTCCAGGGAAAGGAAATTTCCTTGCTCGCCAGATCATTGAAGCCATTTAGTGATAACAGCACAAGACCAATTGCCACTACAAAAGCAAATACAACAACCAACAACGACTCACTCAAGAATTGACCGATAAGTTGTTTGCGATTTGAGCCAATTGCCTTTCGTATACCTACTTCCATTGCACGCTTTTCAGATCTTGCTGTACTTAGGTTCATGAAATTGATGCAGGCCAAAAACAGTACAAAGGCTCCGATGATACTAAAAAGCCATACATTTTCAATTCGACCACCAGCTTGCACACCATTCTCAAATTGTGAGCGCAAGTGCCAGTCTTTCATTGGTAAAAGAAGTATTTGAGGATTGAACTCCGCAGTATCTTCATTTGCATTCTTCTTAGAATCCAATATTTTAGACGTCACGGTTTCCATTGTTGTATTGTCTGCGATCTGTACAAACATTTGAAAGGAGTTATTCCCCCAGGAATCAACTGCATTCTGAACCCACTGTTTGGTTGCGACATAATGTCTCCATGTCATCACAAACTCCACCTCGTTGAAACTCGTATTTGCCGGAATATCATCATAGACGCTGGTCACCAACATATCATGCTCATTATCTACCTTTACTATTTTACCTATGGGGTCTTCCGATCCGAAAAGTGCCTCGGAAACAGATTTTGACAACATGATGCTGTTTTGCTCTTCCAGGCCATTTTCCACACCATAAATAATGTCTAGTTTGAATATGTCCAATGCCGGTGGCTGCATGAAATTTCCTGACCGGGAAATAATTTTGTCACCATACTTTATATACCTGGAGTTTGTCCATGATGACATGGCAATGTGATCAAAATTATCACCATACTGTTCCCGAAGTAAGAATTCCAAAGGACGGGGTAACGCCTGACCTGTGCCGGTATAACCGTTAAATGTTTGACTTTGATATACCTGGGCAATCCTATCGTAATTCTCAAAGTAGGAGTTATATCGGATCTCGTCCGTTACCCATAAAGAAATCATTATAGTAACTGCCAGACCGAGGGCTAATCCGAAAACATTGATAAATGAATAGATCTTATTCTTTAATAGATTTCTCAACGCTATTTTGAAATAATTCTTAAGCATGATTTCTATGGATTACCGTTCGTTGTTTGATTGATTTGGAGTAAGCACTTCAGTACAAGGATGGTTGGTTAGTGCCGTACTGAAGTGCACTCCTTTTTTCGATTGATGAAATTCTTGATCAGGCCAATATATTTTCAGTAACCTTTTGACCGTCCAACATTCTTATGATACGATGACTGTACTTGGCGTCATGCTCGCTGTGTGTTACCATGACTATAGTGGTGCCCCCTTCATTGAGATCAATTAAAAGATCCATTACCTCATTCCCGTTGACACTATCCAGATTTCCGGTTGGCTCGTCTGCTAAAATGAGTTTGGGATTATTTACTACAGCTCTGGCCACGGCAACACGCTGTTGCTGACCTCCGGAAAGCTGCTGCGGAAAGTGCTTTCTCCTATGCATGATCTGCATTTTTTCCAGAACCGCTTCCACTTTCTTTTTGCGTTCTGCAGGTTTTACCCCTGTGTAGATTAATGGAAGTTCGACGTTCTCGAATACGGTCAGTTCGTCAATCAGATTAAAGCTTTGGAAAACAAAACCTATGTTGTGTTTTCTCAATTCCGAACGTTTGCGCTCGTTATATCCCGAGACCTCTTGTCCGTTAAACTTGAAACTTCCTCCATCCGGATCGTCAAGCAGACCTATGATGTTGAGCAATGTTGACTTTCCGCAACCTGAAGGCCCCATTATAGCAACAAACTCACCGTCTTTTACTTCAAAAGACAGCTTGTTCAATGCGATGGTCTGCACCTCTTCCGTGCGATAAAATTTCTCTAAGTCAGTAACTTGTATCATCGTTTTATTTTTAAATTGACTGTAATTTTATTTTAAAATTAATTTTATTAGACGGAATTTTTTGCCAATTTATAGTTTAATTGAATGTGAGGAGGAGGTCCGGGGTTTTGGGGTTTTGGGGTTTTGGGGTTTTGGGGTTTTGGGGTTTT